>CAYRBS010000193.1:0-5211 GCA_964422335.1 uncultured Mariniphaga sp.
CGTTTTTTCGAATCTTTGTTATCGATGAGCGGATCGTTAAAGGCATCCACATGGCCGGAAGCTTTCCAGATAGAAGGGTGCATAAAAATGGCCGAATCGAGGCCAACCACATTTTCGTGCAGCAAAACCATGCTGTCCCACCAATATTTTTTAATGTTGTTTTTCAGCTCCACACCGTACTGCCCGTAGTCATAAACTGCGCTCAGCCCGTCGTAAATTTCGCTCGACTGAAAAACATACCCATATTCTTTGCAGTGTGCAACCAGCTTTTTGAAAATATCTTCCTGTGCCATTTATTTATTTTTCTGAATGAATGATGCGACAAAAATAGAATTAAATTGTTGTTGTGAAAAAATGAAGGAGGCCAAACAAAAAGGGAGACTGCTTCAGTCCACTTCTTCGAAATCAACATATTCCCCTTCGTTACGATTTCGGTTATTATCTCTATCCCGGTCGTACTCAATGGTAACATCTCCCTGCCGTTTACCCCTGCGTTGCTGCTGTCTTTGCTGTTCCTGCATTTTTTCCTGCATTTTTTTCAACTTACTATCCACTATCAGTGGAAGCACATAACGTGTAAACAGCCTGACGGCAAAATAAACAATGGCAATAAAAATGATTGTTCTGAATAATCCAACCGGATTTAAAAGAATGAACAGATTCATATTTTTTTACAATTAATGAGTCTCAAATAAAAAATTAATTCCAAAGCACAAATTTAAATCTTTTGACGAAGCTGGCTGAATAATCCCGGAAATATTATTGCTTGCAAAAAAAAGTTGTATCCATTCAGCTGTGTAACTGGCGCCAAACCCCGGCAATAAACTTTCGGAATTCAGCAAGGTAAAACTCCCGTACATATTGAATTTAGGGTGAAGGGACGTTTCCACAAATGCCGAAAACATATTTTGCGGGAACCGCCTGAAATACCTGAACTGGTTACTGAGCCCTGCGGTTATTTTTTCTGAAAACCGGTATTTCCCTTTCAGGTTCAATTTAAAGGGCAACGCCGAAAAACTGCGTTCTTCCGCCTCATCTACATCAACAAGATACGAAATCGAATCACCAAAGGCAATCAACGCTTCGCGGGGTTCCATATAATCATCATTCTCACTGTCAGGGTTGTACGACTGGTAGGCATTTTCCTTCGGGAATCGCGCCGCCTGAGTAAAATCCACATCAAATGTATTGTGCCTGTAGCCTATCATTCCCACATCAATCAGGCTGACGGACAATTCAGTAAATTTGTCCGGGCGAAAAACGACCCCGGCATCCAGCGCAACGCCAAGGTTACGGAACTGGAAAAAATAATCGCCGGGAAAAACATGGGCCGAAACAGAGGAAAACTGATCTGCCGAATCCCGGCTTTGGGAAAGAGGCCCTGACAACGTCAGCGATCCTTCGGGCCTCACCAGCAACTGGTTCCGTTCCTGGTCGGCTTCGGTGGAAATATGTAAATCTGTTGCATCTATATTGAACTTTCCAAATAATATTTTCGGTCGAATTCCCACATCCAGGTTTTTCCACACCCGTTTTGAAATGCCGGGCGCCACTTCCCTGTAGTGCCTTAAATAGAAAGATGCGTTTCCCAGGTCTTCGCTGGAATCGTAAAAATCCATGATGCCGTCGCGGATAATGCGCACAATTTCGCGGTCAAAAACACTTGCTGAAAACGCCCGTTCCGACACAGAAAGGCTGAAAGTATAACCATTGCGTTCCAGGTTTGCATAAAACATAGTCATTCCGGCCGAGGCGCGTGCATTCCCCTGCTCGTCCAGCGCATCGTAAAACCGGTGAAGATTATAACTAAAACCTTCCTGGAAAAGTGAATTGAAAGGGACGCTGGAATTCCATTGCCCGTAAACTCCCGACAACACCGGAACCCCGATTACCAGTTTGCCGGTTTGATTCTGAACGGCAGGATTTTCGAATGCAGATTGAGGCACTCCGGACAAAAAAGTCAACGGGGCTGTTTCCTGTGCCGGTACATCAACAGAAAATACCAAACAGGTAACAGCCAAAACAAAGCCCGTTTTTTTCACCCAATTAAACGCCATTAACATGGTTCTTGAACGTGCAAAATTAATTTTTATGGTGAAAAAAACGGACTGTTAAAAAAGAAGCTTGAAATATCAACCAGAAAGCTGGCGTGTATTTTTTCCGGAAAAGGCGTTTACCTGGCGGCAACATCGCCCCCACTCGATTCCTCAATATTTTTTAACCCCGGGTTCCCAAAATAACGGATATCGCCTCCGCTGCTGGCTTTGGCGTAAATTTCGCCGGTAACATAAACAGAAATATCAGCGCCGCTGCTAACACGCGCATGGCAAACCGCCGTCTCAAACCCGCGGGCATTAATGTCGCTTCCGCTGCTGGCGCTGGCGTTGAATGTTTTGGCTTTCCCGGTGATTTTTACATCCGCGCCGCTGCTTGAATCAAACGAAACTTCTTTATAAACCAAGTCTATATTCATATTACTCCCGCTACTGGCATTCGCTTCCAGCCGATCGCCTTTTAAGGTATTTTCCGATTTTACATCCGAACCGGAAGAGGCATCGAGCCGCTCTAAAGTTTTTGCGGTAACAAAAACTTCGCGGGGTTTTGCAGCGCCCCAGTTAAAAATATTGAACCAATTGCGCTTTTTCATATAAATATGCAAAGTGCCCCCCTTCACTTCGGTTATAACATCGTCGATAATATCCTCGCCGGCCACAACTTTTACCGTTTCTTCATTTCCCATAGAAACAAACAAATCGATTCCTGCCGAAACTTTAATGGCGTTAAAATCTTTTACATTTCTTATACCGGCCTCATCGGCAGTGCCGGCAACGGATGTTGTGTAAAAACCTGCAACAACAACCAATAAAACAATGAACAAGTGCTTCATCTTATTAATTTTTAAAATTTTTCGACAGCTATCGTTTAATAGACGATTCAATTTGCAGCAAGTTACAATTTCGTTCCACTATTTTTTTTGGAGCCCGTTGCATTTAACCGTTTAAAACAAAAACCGACTGCTTTTTTGGTTGTTATAGCAGAGTTAATATATTTTAACGCAATGCAATTGTCGATATAGCACCTAATATCGTGTAATATTTTTTAATTTTGTCGATTCAATAAAATATTTATCTGTTTGAAATTCATTCAGGTAAAAAAAAGGAAACAGATATGAAATTGAAGAAGTTTTGGATAGGAACATTGATAGTAATTATTGCGGGGTTGGGTTTTTACAGCTTCAACCGCGACGACAAAAATTTTCAAATAGCCAAAAACCTTGAGATATACTACAGCCTTTTCAGGGAATTGAACATGTTTTATGTAGATGATGTGAACCCGAGCAAACTGGTAAAAACGAGCATCAGCGAAATGCTGGAGTCGCTCGATCCATATACCAACTTCATCTCGGAAGATGAAATGGAAGATTTCCGGTTTATGACCACCGGCGAATATGCCGGCATTGGGGCACAGATAGGGCAGAAAAAAGAAGAAATTATTATTGCTGAACCTTATGAAGGGTTCCCTGCTCAAAAATCGGGGTTAAAAGCGGGCGATGTTCTCCTGGAGATAGAAGGTAAATCAACGGAAGATATGAGCGTTGAGGATGTGAGCAACATGCTCAGGGGACCGGCCAAAAATCCGGTAAAAGTTAAAGTACAACGCCCCGGAGAGAAAAAACCTTTCGAAGTGGACGTGGTTCGCGAAAAAATTGCCATCGATCCGGTACCTTATTACGGAATGATTGACAACAATACAGCCTATATCCGTTTATCCAATTTTACAGCCAACTGCAATAACGATGTTAAAGAAGCATTTCAGGAGCTGAAGGAAAACGACCCGGAGGCGCTAATCCTCGATTTACGCGGAAACGGTGGCGGACTGCTTCAGGAGGCTGTTAAAATTGTAAATATGTTTGTTCCGAAGGGAGAAGAAATTGTAAGCACCAAAGGAAAAGTAAAACAATGGGATAAAACTTACACAGCCACTTCTGCACCACTCGACACTACCATACGCATTGCCGTATTAACCAACACCAATTCAGCATCGGCTTCTGAAATTGTTGCCGGCGCCATGCAGGATCTCGACCGCGGAATTGTTGTCGGTTCGCGCACCTTTGGAAAAGGATTGGTGCAAACCACCCGCGACCTGAGCTACAACACCAAACTGAAAGTAACAACAGCCAAATACTACACCCCCAGCGGCCGGTGTATCCAGGCACTCGATTACTCCCACCGCAATGAAGACGGAAGTGTGGGGCACGTGCCCGATTCACTCATTTCGGAATTTACTACCCAAAAAGGCCGCAAGGTTTACGACGGCGGAGGAATTGTGCCCGATGCCGTTTTGGAACCCGAACAGTTAAGCAACCTCAGCAGCGCCCTGATAACCAGCTACCTGTTATTTGACTTTGCAACCGAATTTTCGTATAAAACCGAATCGATACCGTCGCCGGAAGAATTCGAAATTACAGACGACATCTACACCCAATTCGAAACTTTTGTAGCAGAAAACAATTTCGATTATGAATCCCGTTCAGAACAAGATCTGGATGACTTAATTGAAATAGCCAAAGAAGAAAAATATTACGATCTGGCTTCCAGCGAGTTTGAAAAAATGAAAGAAAAACTAAAACCGCAGTTAGATAAAGACCTGGATGTATTCAAAGATGAATTGAAAAGTTTGCTGAAAGATGAAATCGTATCGCGTTATTACTTTCAAAAAGGTTCCATCCGCGCTTCCCTCGATGAAGACAAAGTGATTCAAAAGGCAGTGGAAGAACTTAAATCGCCTGTCACGTACACCGATTATTTCGAGCCCGGAACCATTATCACCATGAAACGGCCATAAATGAATTGCCTGTCAAATGAAGATCTATTTTGCCGGATCCATCCGGGGCGGGCGTGAAGATGCAGCCCTGTATCATGAACTGATTGAGTACCTTAAAACATGGGGTGAAGTGCTGACCGAACACATAGGCGATCAGCACCTCACCGATGGGGGCGACGATGACCCCACCGACCGTTTTATCCACGACCGCGACCTGGAGTGGCTGCTTTCATCCGATGTGGTGGTAGCCGAAGTAACCACTGCTTCCATGGGTGTTGGGTACGAAATAGGCCGGGCAGTTGCCGCCGGAAAAAAAGTGCTGTGCCTGTTCCGCCCCGGTTCCGGCAAAAGCCTCTCGGCCATGATTGCCGGTTGCCCTGAAATAAA
>CAYRBS010000194.1:0-2686 GCA_964422335.1 uncultured Mariniphaga sp.
TTAAACCACACCTCTGTTTTATTATTGATTTTGTATTTCAGGTTGAGGTACGTACGGAACCCTTTTCCAAAGTAGGCCGGAATGGAAAAAGTATAGAGCAGGTCGTTTTCGTATGCATAGATTCTTGAATAATAACTTTCGGTGTTAAACCAGGCCACCCGGGCTGAAAGATTGAGTGGGAAACCTGCCGGCGCCACCTGCACATCCTGGAAAACCATCCAGCCGTTTTCCAGTTTCGTTCCTTTGTAAAGAACATGCTCCAGCCGGGTTTTCAGGGTGAAAATTTCTGAAAGGTTGTATTGAATATGCAGCCGCGATTTCCGGAATTGCTCGGGAAGGTTTTCATACTTTTCATCTATCCTGAATTTTCGCTCTTTCTGTTCGTTTTTATACCGGAGATAAAATTCAAATTCCTCTGAAAACCGGAACCCGGCCTGCGTAAAAATATCCCATCCGTTGCCCGGGCCGGCGGTGGTAAAGTTCACCCATTCGGAGCGATAAAAATCGGAATATGCAGAAAGCGTAACAAATTTGGCCGGCAGGAGGCGGGTTCCGAAGTAAAGCCCGGTTTCATTGGCGGCAGAACTTCCTTCGGCAAAAGGAGTGGCCCACAATGCGTGGTACTTTTTTCCGAAATGGCGGAACAATGTTGAAATTTGAATCCGATCGTGCAGGTGCGCTGTTGCGCCCTGTATTACTGCTTTTCCGTTTGATTTTGACCAGGCGGTTTCGCCAAAAAGCTGGTACTTTCCTTTGCTGAACAAATAATCGGCCCCCGCCACAACATTCTTATTTCCCCTGAAACGAAACCGGTTGTACAGTTGGTCGGCAGGAATAAAAGGCAATTCGAATTTCCGGTACAAAAAAGTAACCCCCAATTTCAGGTTGCGCAATCGCCAGGTGCCAACAGCGCCTGCATTGATGTCGTTCACACTGTTTTTATCGGCCACTTCGTTTTCGGTGCGGTGGTAACCCGAGGCTTGCAGACTGGTAAAATGGTTGCCCAGCGAATCGGAAAAAGCAAGGTTGGCATCATTGTTTTTTTGTGAAAAAAATATACTTACCCGCGAAGCGCCCGATTTCAGGGTAGTGGCTGCTCCCCTGAAAAACCGGTTTTCGTCGGTGGAAGTATAGGGGCGGATTCCCTGGTTGGTTTTGGAAAGGTTCAGCGCATAAACCGATTTTCCGGTAGTGAAACCCTGCCAAAGCACCAGCCCCTGTCCGCTGCGCACCACAAAATCGCCCACCGTTACATTTTCGATCACCCGGCTGATTTTTAAACTCAGGTGGCCCGAATAATAATCGAACCCCTGTTTGTTTGAACCCGCGAAAAACGCTTCACCGGGATCTTTTTCGGCCGTTATTCCCGCCGAAATATTGTCGCCCGACCGGAACCGGTAACGGGTATAATACCTGGCCCGGTTGCCTTCGAACGGGATGGTGCCATCGTCCCTTTCCCGGTAACCCCGGGGTTTTTGAACCGTGCCCAACGTGCGCAGCAACAGGTCGTGCCGTCCGTATTTTAACCTGTCTGAAAGTTTTTGGGGCGTTTCTTCTTCGGGGCCAAACCAAACAAAAGGCTCCATTTTGGTAAGCAGTTCGCGATTAAATCCGTCGATGGTGTTGAGTTCAAAAATGGAATACACCGGGCCGAATTCCTCCCGGTAATCCAGCAGTTTTTGAATCCGGATATCATCGAGTAAATGGAGCCGCGAAAGCTGGTTGCGGGTTGCAACATTGATGTTTAGCGGGTTTTCAGCATATCCTTCCAAATCTTCCAGAATGAGGGCGGCATCGGTTTCCTCTTCCATTTCTTCCAGAATGGATTCCATGATGGCCTCTAATTGCTCCGTTGCACCGGGAGTTTGTGGCAAAGCGGCCAGGGGAAAACCAACAAGAATGACAAGTACAGTATGTTTGAGGCCATTTATCACTACAGTTGAATTTGAACCGAAACCGATGGGGTAACCCCCAGGTTCCCATGATAACCGAAGCCTATATCGGCTGAAACGGCTCCTGCCTTGTAGCCGACGCCGGCTGTGTATTTAAAGGGTTTTCCTGATACGCCGAAACGCAGCGCCAGCTTTTCCACCGGAAAAAACTCGATTCCGGTTTTATAAAGGGTCGTGTTTTGGTTGTCTTTTTCGGCTTCAAAAGCTACCAGCACCGATTCGTCGAAACGGTAATGGCCACCGGCACGAAAAATAACGGGCATTTTCTGTTTGCCTGCCGGTGCTTCAATGCCTCCCGAAATGGGGTTAAAAACATGTGCCCCGAGGTGCAGTTTGCCGGAGGGACGAAAAAGAAGCCCTCCCTCAAAAGTGGCAAATCCTTTGGAGCGTTCGTTTTCGGGGAAAGTTTGGGCCAGGTAGTCGAGCTGAATACCGGCACTCCATTTTTCAGAAAGTTGCCGGGCATAAGCCAGCCCGAACTTATTTTCTTTGAAAATTCCACTGCCGAACTGAAAAAAGCTGAACCCGAATGCCCCTTCCCCTGATGGCAATACCACCGATCCTGCGGAAAGCGAAAGCAGGTCAACCCCGAATCTCGATTCGTAAAAAAAACCGGCAGAAAATCCGGATAACCCAGCAATTCCCGCCTGGTTGTGAAAAGGTGCCCAGGTATCGGAAAAAGAAACCGAGG
This sequence comes from uncultured Mariniphaga sp., assembly GCA_964422335.1. Taxonomy (GTDB): domain Bacteria; phylum Bacteroidota; class Bacteroidia; order Bacteroidales; family Prolixibacteraceae; genus CAYRBS01. The sequence goes on from CAYRBS010000194.1 coordinate 2,644, forward strand.
CATGCGAAAGTCCCAGCGAACGGGCGCCGACGGGGTAGTTTTC
>CAYRBS010000194.1:2786-5178 GCA_964422335.1 uncultured Mariniphaga sp.
AATTCGTTTTAAACTTGTACTTCACTTCAGACAATTCCTGGTTGGCATTTACAATTTTCTTTTTCAGGCTTTGTTTGTAGTCCTCCAGTTTTTTCATCAGTTCCTGGTCGCCGGTAGCCATCATTTGCACGGCAAGGATAGCGGCATTCATGGCGCCATTCACCGCCACGGTGGCAACAGGTATTCCCGGGGGCATTTGCAAAATGGCCAGAATGGAATCGAATCCGGCCAGGCTGGCATTAATAGGCACGCCGATTACGGGCAGCGGGGTCATGGCGGCAATAACACCCGGCAGGTGGGCTGCCATGCCGGCGCCTGCAATAATTACCTTTATGCCGCGGTCTTTGGCGCCTTTGGCAAAGGCTTCCACTTCATCGGGGGTGCGATGCGCTGATAATGCGTTCATTTCAAACGGAATTTCAAACTCCTCGAGCAGTTTTGCCGCTTTTGCCATCACATCCAAATCGGACGTACTCCCCATGATAATACTAACTTTTGCTTCCATCTTTTGCATTATAAAATTTTCAGTTAATCAATTTGTTTTGTTATTTTGTGCTTTCGCAATTTATGATGCGAAAATACAGTTTTAAAGCTACTTGTAAAAATAATTTTTCTGTAAATGAAGCAAGTTAAAATTCACGATAAAAATTTTCAGCTTTTTATCCCTTATGAAAAAATCCGCGCGGCGGTTGAAAATATGGCCGAAAAAATGAGCAACGACCTGGCCGGCAAAAATCCCTTGTTTGTTTGCATATTGAACGGCTCTTTTATGTTTGCCGCTGAATTGTATAAACGCATCAACCTGGTTGAAACCGAAATTTCCTTTGTGAAACTTGCTTCCTACAACGGCGATAAAACTACGGGGCATGTGAAACAACTTATCGGGCTGAATGAAAACATTGAGGGCCGTACCGTGGTAATACTGGAAGATATTGTGGACAGCGGGCTGACCATCGATAATATTCACGAACAGTTGCATAAACTCAATCCGCGTGAAGTAATAATAGCTACCCTGCTGCTAAAACCCGATGCCCTGAAAAAACAGGTACAACTGGATTACATCGGGATGGAAATCCCCAACGATTTTATTGTGGGTTACGGGCTCGATTACGATGGGTATGGCCGGAATCTGATTGACATTTACTCAGTTATTAACGAATAAATACTTAACATCATGTTGAATATTGTATTATTTGGCCCCCCGGGGGCCGGCAAAGGCACCCAGGCCGAGTTTTTAATCAACTCATTCGGGTTAATTCATTTATCAACCGGCGATTTATTGCGCAGTGAAATTAATGCGGGAACAACGCTGGGCATGAAGGCACAAGCTTACATGGAAAAAGGCGAACTGGTACCCGACGAGGTGGTGATTGGAATGATAAAAAGCAAGCTGGACGACAATAAAGACGCCAAAGGTTTTATTTTCGACGGTTTCCCGCGCACAGTTGATCAGGCCAAAGCGCTTGACGACTTGCTCAACCAAAACGGAACACCCATCTCGGGAATGCTGAGCCTGGAAGTGGAGAAACAGGAACTCATCGACCGGCTGCTGAGTCGTGGTAAAATTTCCGGCAGGGCCGATGACCAGGACCAGTCCATTATTGAAAACCGAATCAATGTGTACAACGAAAAAACGTTGCCGCTGATTGAGTATTACAAAAAACAGGGCAAACATTTCGGGATAAACGGAATGGGAACCATTGAAGAAATTGCCGGACGCCTGAAGGAAGTGGTTGAAAAATTATAGAATGGCCGAATCAAATTTTGTTGATTACGTTAAAATTCATTGTAAATCGGGCCGTGGCGGCGCAGGATCAGCCCATTTGCGGCGCGAAAAATATATTCCCAAAGGCGGTCCCGATGGCGGCGACGGCGGTCGCGGCGGTCATATAATCCTGGAGGGAAACCAGCATAAATGGACCCTGCTGCACCTGAAATTTCAAAAACACGTGAAAGGGGGAAATGGCGAAGCAGGTGGCGCCCAGCGTAAATCGGGTGCCGACGGGGAAGATGTTATCCTGGAGGTTCCGCTGGGAACCATTGTGAAAGATGCGGAAACCGGTGAATTTATCTTCGAAATTACCAAACACGGCGAACAAAAAACCCTGATGGAAGGGGGCAGGGGCGGACTTGGAAACGACCATTTTAAATCTTCTACCAACCAAACGCCCCGCTATGCACAACCCGGTGAGCCGGGAGAAGAAGGCTGGAAAATTCTGGAACTGAAGGTGCTGGCCGACGTGGGCCTGGTTGGATTCCCCAGCGCCGGAAAGTCAACCCTCCTTTCGGTGGTTTCGGCAGCAAAACCCAAAATTGCCGATTACCCTTTTACTACGCTCACGCCCAACCTGGGGATTGTGGGCCACCGCGAAGAGCAGTCGTTTGTAATGGC
>CAYRBS010000195.1:0-5120 GCA_964422335.1 uncultured Mariniphaga sp.
TGAAAAACTGATGTAAATTGAAAATAAACTGTGATTTTTTTAGTATGTTGGGCAGGTGAATAATTACCAAAATCATATAAAGGAAATAAAATGACAAATGAAATAGCAACATTTGAGCAGCGAGAATCAGAGATAAGAGCCTATTGTAGAGCAGTTCCAACTGTTTTTAAATCATCATCAAATGCTAAAATGGTAGATGAAAATGACAAAGAGTATATCGACTTTTTTGCTGGAGCTGGCGTGCTAAACTTTGGCCACAATAATCCAAAAATGAAAAAAGCTATTGTTGATTTTATTAACAGAAATGGTGTGGCACATTCACTTGATATGTATACCGATGTTAAAAGAGATTTTATCAATAAATTTCATGACACCATTTTAAAGCCGCGTGGATTTGGTGACAGAAAACTTCAATTTACAGGACCAACCGGAACCAATGCTGTTGAAGCAGCACTGAAACTTGCTAGAAAAGTTACTGGAAGAACAGAGGTTGTTGCTTTTAACAGAGGTTTTCATGGGATGACTTTAGGTGCATTGTCATGTACTGCAAACAATGCATATAGAAGCTCTTCCGGAGTTCCGTTAAACAATGTAATTCGAGGTACATTTAATGATGTGCCTGCATTGAATGAGATGATACGACAAATGACACATACCGGTGAAGGCTTACAAGCACCTGCTGCATTTATTATTGAGACAGTTCAGGCAGAAGGTGGAGTGCGAGTTGCCTCAAAAGAGTGGTTACATGCCGTACAGGATTTTGCTAAAGAGAGCGGTGCACTGTTAATATTAGATGATATTCAAGGGGCTTCCGGAAGACATGGTAGTTACTTTAGTTTTGATGATATGGATTTGGATCCGGATATTATTATATTGGCTAAGGGTTTAGGTGGGTTTGGTACACCAATTGCCATGTTGGTAAATAAGCCAGAGATTGATAAAGCCTGGAAACCAGGACAACACACTGGTACATTTAGAGGGCAAGGTTTATCATTTGTAGCTGGTAAAGCTGCTTTAGAATATTTTGATAACGAAGAGTTTAATAAAGAGACTATCCGAAAAGGCAAAGTGATTCGAGCTTGTTTAGATGGTCTTAATGCTAAGTACCCAAATACTCAGATCAGACAAAAAGGGATGATGCTGGCTATTGAATTTGAGTCTGCTGCTATTGTAAAAGAGATCATAGCAAATACTTTCAAAAATGGTTTAATTATTGGTGCATGTAGTTCTGGCGAAATTATTAAGTTTATTCCGCCATTAACAATTGAAGATGATACATTAGAAGAAGGGCTAAATAGATTTGTGAAATCTGTTGATGCCGTTCTTGGTTAGGAGAAAATTATGGGATACAGTGACACACACTTTAAATCAATCAATCCATATACACAAGAGGTGGTATATGAGACACCAATGCAATCTAAAGAAGAGGCAAGAGTTATTGTAGAGCAAGGACATGAAGCTTATATTAATGGTTGGCAAGATACCAGCTATGAAGAGAGAGCAAAACTTTTAAATGCTGTTGCTCATGAGATGAAAGAGAACCTTGATTATTATGCACTCCCAATGACGGAAGAGATGGGTAAACCTATCAACGAAGCAAGGGGAGAAGTAAAAAAAGCAGCATGGGCAGCAGAACACTATGCAGAGTTTGGTGAAGAGTATTTAAAAGCTGAATATTTTGAATCAGATGCAACACAAAGTTATGTTCAATACACTCCACTTGGAGTTACGCTTGGAGTACTGCCATGGAATGCACCATTTTGGTTAGCATTCAGGTATCTCACACCCGCTTTAATGTCAGGTAATACGTGTATTATGAAGCATGATTCACATACACCTTTATGTGCTGTGAGAATTTTGGAAGCATTTGAAAAAGCAGGATTTCCAAAAAATGTAGTACAAAACTTAGTTGTTGGTCATACTTTAATTGAAGATGTAATTCGACATCCTTATGTAATGGGCGTATCGCTTACGGGGTCATCAAGAGCAGGAGCTGCTGTTGGTTCTATTGCCGGAGGTGAGATAAAACCAATGGTACTGGAACTTGGTGGAAGTGACCCGGCTATTATCTTATCTGATACGAAAGATCTGGAACATGCTGCTGATGTTGTTGTCCTTTCTCGTTATATAAATGCAGGACAATCATGTATTGCAGCAAAAAGAATTTTAGTAGAAGAACCTATTTATGAGGAGTTTATATCCCTTTTAAAAGAGCGGTTTGAAAAACTAAAATTAGGCGATCCTAAAGATGAATCTACCATTATAGGCCCAATAGCCAGACAAGAATTGGTAGAAGAGATGCATGAACAAGTTGATCGTTCGGTAAAAGCCGGAGCAAGACTTATCTTAGGTGGAGAAAGGCTTGATAATATGAAAGGATTCTTTTTCCCTGTAACTCTTTTAGCAGATGTTGAACCTGGAATGCTTGTAAGTTGCCAAGAAACATTTGGCCCCATTGCGGCGGTTATTAAAGTAAAAGATGCCCAAGAAGCTGTTAAAATAGCAAACAATACTGAATATGGTTTAGGCGGTTCTATTTGGAGTGGCGATATTGAAAAAGCCAGGAAAATGGCAGGAAAAATAGTAACTGGGCAAATCTCGATCAATGGAATAGTGAAATCAGATCCGAGACTTCCCAGTGGTGGAGTTAAAAAATCTGGTATTGGGAAAGAACTTGGACCTCATGGAATAAAAATGTTTGTCAATACTCAACAAGTTTGGGTCGGACCTGTTAAAATTTAATAGTAGGAGTATAAGTGAAAGCAAAACTTCCATTTACAAAAAAAGAATATACACAAAGGGTTAAGCGAGTTAAATCGCATATGCAACAAAGACGAATTGATGTCTTAGTTGCAACAGACCCTGGAAATATGAATTGGCTGACAGGTTATGACGGGTGGTCATTTTATGTTCATCAGGGTGTAATTATCTCATTAGATCATGAAGAGCCTATTTGGTTTGGAAGATTAATGGATAAAAATGCTGCTTTGCTTAGATGTTATATGAGTAAAGAAAATTTGATTGGTTACCCTGAAAAATACGTACAAAACTTAGATAAACACCCAATGACATGGATTGGAGAAAATATCTTCATAAAAAATGGTTGGGATAAAGCTGTCATCGTAACGGAACGAGATAACTATTACTATTCAGCTGAAGCCCACTTTAGATTAACGGCCACACTTCCTAATGCCATTTTTATCAACGCTAATAATTTAGTCAATTGGGTAAGAGGTATTAAATCAGCAAAAGAGATTATGTATATGAAAATTGCTGGAAGAATTACCGAAAAAATTCATCAAAGAGTTCTTGATATTGTAAAACCTGGGATTCCAAAAAGTCATGTAGTTTCTCAAATTTATGAAACTGCAATTGCTGGAGTTGATGGATATGGTGGAGATTATCCTTCAATAGTCCCATTACTACCCTCTGGAAAAGAAGCATCTGCATCACATATTACGTGGGATGACAGACCCTTTAAACGAAATGAAGCAACTTTCATTGAAATTTCAGGCTGTTACAAAAGATACCATGCCCCAATGTCGAGAACCATATATATAGGAAACCCCACTCAAAAATTTATTGATGCAGAAAAAGCCTTACAAGAAACGATTGAAGCTGGACTTGAAATGGCAAAACCAGGAAATACAACAGCTGATATCGCAATCGCTGCTGACAAAGTGATGAAAAAGTTTGGTATTGATAGAAATGATGCAAGGTATGGATATCCCATTGGAGTTAGTTATCCTCCAGACTGGGGTGAGAGAACCTGTAGTTTAAGGCGTACAGACTTAACCGTTTTAGAACCCGGTATGACTTTCCACTTTATGCCAGGTATTTGGCAAGAGGATTGGGGATTAGAAATTTCAGAGAGTATCGTCATTACAAAAACGGGTGTGGAGACTTTAGTTAATTTCCCAAGAAAATTGTTTATAAAGTGACAAGCATGTTTAAAGATTTTGCTGAATTATTAGAGTATGTTATAGAATTTAGACATAATTTACATAAAAACCCAGAATTAAAATGGGAAGAAGATGACACTGCCAGGGCCATCAGAGCCATTTTAACAGAGAATAATATCCCTTTTAAAACCTATGCAAATACAGGAACTGTTGGAAGGTTGGCTGGAAATAAACCAGGTCCTAATATTGCATTGCGTGGGGATATAGATGCCCTTGAATTAGAAGAAAAAACAGATGTAGAATACAGATCAGAAAGACCAGGATGTATGCATGCATGTGGTCATGATGGACACACGGCAACACTTATGGCCGCTGCTCTTTGGCTTAAACAGCATGAAGCGTTGTTACCAAACCCAGTATCATTAGTCTTTCAACCAGCCGAAGAGGGGGGGCATGGTGCATTAAAAATGATAGAAGAGGGGGCTCTTGATGGGATTAATATGATTTATGGTTGGCACAATTGGCCTGCAATTAAATTTGGTCAAGCTGTGTGTCCTGATGGAACTGTTATGGCAGGGAATGGAACCTTTCATATTGATATCAAGGGAAGAGGTGGACACTCATCTCAACCAGAACTTTGTCAAGACCCGGTTTTAGCTAGTTCAGCTATTATAATGGCACTTCAACAAATTATCAGCAGACAAATTTCACCTCAAGATAGTGTTGTTGTATCAGTTACTTCAATAGAGGGGAAAAGTGATCTGACAACGATACCTGACAGTGCAAAACTTGAAGGGAGTATCCGTGTGCCCACAAATGAGCTTAAAACCTTTGTTTTTAATCAGATTAAAGAGATTACCCAAAGTACAGCAAAAGCTTATAATGTTGAAGTTGATATTGAGTTACGTGATAGATATGGCGCTACAATTAATCATACAAAACAAGCACAAAACATGAGAGAAGCCCTGGCGGTGGAATTAGGTGATGATTGGAAAAGTGATATTTCAACTCCAATAATGGCGAGTGAAGATTATAGCTATTATTTAAATGCAATTCCGGGAGCTTTTGCTCTTGTTGGAAGTAGTGATGGGGAAGAAAAACACTCTAATCCATGTCATAGTGTCCATTATGATTTTAATGATAAATTAATCGAACCAGTGAGTAAAACACTTATGAGGCTTGCTGGTTATAAGGGAGAGTTTTAGTAGTTTTTAAGAC
>CAYRBS010000196.1:0-3205 GCA_964422335.1 uncultured Mariniphaga sp.
CCCAGTCGGGCAATTTTACAAACTGCTTTGGGTGCGCTCCCCGATACCCGTCTTCGGGATTAATGTACGGGCCTTCCAGGTGGAAACCGGGAATGGAGCCCAGCAGGTTTTCTGCCTCCACCGCTTTGCTAAGTATCGCAAAGTTTTTTGTAAGCAGCTCCGTGCTGTTGGTAGTAAGTGTAGGCAGGTAAGTTGTCACGCCTTTTTTCCATAATTCACGCGTGGCTTTTTCAATTCCTTCAGATGTCAGGTCACTGTCGCCAAATGCAAACGAAACGCCTGCAAACCCGTTCACCTGGTTATCGATAAACCCCGGGGCAATATAAACGGGATTTTCAGCTGTCACTTTTTCGATGGAGTTTATCTCCTGGATTTTCCCATCGCTGATTTTTACCTCCACCGGTTGTCCGGTGTGATAATGGATTCCTTCAATCACTTGTTGTGCATTCATTTCATTTAATACAAAAAATAAAATAACTAATGATGTCAGCCGGATCATTCTTTTGTAAGACATTTTTTTTAATAACATATTATTTGATTTTAATTGATTATTCCGCTTTAAATGGATTCGGAATTTTCACCAAATCCTGAATCAGTTTTCCTTTGTGCTCAAATCTTGCTAAAGTATATACGTTGCCATTCCTGTCGATGGCTATTGAATTTACATAAGTTGGCCTGTCGCCATCGGCATAAAAAACCGGGCCGTGGTCGGTGTATTTATTGGTTGGAATATGATAAGTAATTAAATGCAGGTTTTCCAGTCCACGGGCTGCACCCATGGCTATTTCATCTACCCCCTTCACTCTTTTCCCATCGATATAAATTGGTCCGCCGGTAAGGTAATACAAGGTTTCCTGGTCGGGCCCAAGGTCAAACCCAAGGTATCCATAGCTGAACTGATCGAACATCCCGCTTTTTTGGGAAGGTTCGGAAGTAATACGGTCCACAATTTCAATTTTGGGCTCTGTGGGATCGAACCGGAATAAATACCCGGAGTTGCCATGAACACCATAAGCCACATTTTCATTGGGCTCCCACACGATGGCCCGCCAGTTGTAGGCCATACTGCCAGGCCCTGTGTAATCGTACTTACCAAAATAGTCGAGCCGCAAATCCACTCCTTCCACCTTTTTTATTGCCAGTTTGTCAGGATCGTAACTGAAAATATCCCCCTCAGCAGTTGAATAATAGACTTTTCCGTCGCGTGAATCCACAAACATGGAGCGGCAAAGTACCCTGTAATCGTCCCCAACTTGCCCGGCTTCACCATTTTCCGATACCAGTCCCAAATTATTTAATGTATTGTCAGTCAAATCATAATGAATGAAATAACCTTTCGGCCAGGTAATCGCGTATATCTGTTTTCTTGCTGAATCCATTGTCATGGTGAGGATTCCTTCTCCATCCGGTGCAAGCGCCAGGTCCTGAAACTTTTCTTCCGAAAGATCAAAGCTGAGGAAATGCCCTCCGGGGTATAACCCATACCCATCGGGGGCGTTCTCCGGCAGCCGTTCCATCCCGTCAATCATTTCATAAAAACCGACATGGGTAGCAAAATAAAGTTTCCCGTCAGATTCAAAAAAACGGACATGGCTTTTCCCTTGTGAGATTGCCTTCATGTCCTCCTCACCGCAAATTTCATTTAAATCTGCAAGCCAGCGGGTTTGATCTGTGGCCGGGTCATAAACATACACCTGGCCACCCACATTCTTTTCCTGGGAAGAAAGCACGTAATAAATTTTACCGTCGCTTGCACTTGATATGGCATTGTAGGTATCATGTGCAAGGTCGAATCCGGAAAAATAAGCCTTGGCAGTGAGTTGTTTTTTGTTTTGAGCACTTTCTTTTATAAGGTCGGTTTCAAAAATATCTTTCACTGCATCCGCCTGTTCACTATTAAGAGAAATTCCTGCTTTTTCAGCCAAATCAACAGTTTGCTTCATAATTTTTTTCTCGATGCCTGACTGCCAGGTGGCGGGCAAACCATAAACCATTTGGGAAATTTCGCCTTCATAATCCCCTTCCGATAACACTTTTTCACCGGGGATATACGCCATAACATCGTTGGAGTACCCCATTACAAACAAATCGTTCCCAAAAATCTTTTTTAGATTGATTGAATATTTAACCAGTAATTCCCCTCCCAAACTGAAAATATTCTGGTCGCCAACCCGCCAGAGCTGAACCGGGTATGGATAAGAGGTTTCCAGCGTTTTTCCTGCTTCCAATCTCTCCAACGTACTTTCAGCCCATGTTTTTTGCCAACCTTCCAATTCAGTTTTTAGCTGAATAAGTTCCTCTTTTGTGGGAGGATCATTCAATTCAAGGTCAACTTCAGTGTAAGCAGTTGTTATGTTTGGCTGCAATTGGCGCATTTCTTCATTCAGTACACGCTCAACAGCCGCCGCCAGTTCCTGCCCAAACTGTTTTGCCAGCGATGTTGAACGGCGGGGCATCGGATTTTGATCGGCCCCCGCTCCCTGGAAAAACATAGCGGTTGCCCCTTTGTATTTTTTCTCGAGTTCTATCTGGGCAAAACCGGGATAATCGCCTGACCATTGATATCCTTCTAAAACCGTTGGGTGGCAGGCATAACCAAATACAACAGCTTTTAGCTTTCCTCTTTTGTTTTCAACTTTTAAAACCGGAACTGCATAGTCGTTCGGGCCTTTTAATTCGGTAAGTTCGGCAATTTTCGATTCCGGATTATTCCTGCGGTTAACCTGGAACCGCACCACGCCGTTTTCAGCATAAAGACTGGCTGGTTTCGCAGATCGTTTTGCCTTTTGGGCCAGTTCAAGAATTTGGTCAACCAGCCGGTTTGAATATTCTGCAATTCTTTCTTTTTGATTTGTATCCAACGGATAAATATCCGGCAGAGCATCGGTTAAAACAGGCCCTGAATGGGTATGCGAGCTGTTAAGAATTATTTGGGACCGGGATAAATCCAGTTCAGTTTGCAGGCGGTCGCGAATCTCATCTGAAACTATTTTTGAAAAGCCAAGCAGGTCGGTCGTTATCAACAAGGCTTCGTTCCCCTCACCGTCTTCCAAAAACAATGCTTTGGCCCACAAATCATGCATTACCCCTTCTGCCGGTTTTGTCCGGACTGCATAACCCGCCATCCACATATCCTGTTTCGGTGTTATTTTAACTTTTGCCACACCTGCTTTCCAGCCTGACTCTGTATTCCGGCCATGCACTG
>CAYRBS010000196.1:3305-5104 GCA_964422335.1 uncultured Mariniphaga sp.
TTAACTTAGTTTTTCCTGTTGATTTGGTCTGCATTATTTTTTACTTTTTCTATGGCAAAGGCAATGTTTTCCATATCGGTTTTTGAGCCGAGCAAAACATTCTGCGGAATCCAAACTGCCTGTTCGTTGCATAATTTTTCATTCAACGGGCATTCATTCTCTTCTGCATACTTTTCATAATCCAGTTGTTCTTTCGGATAAAATTTCTGAAAGAACCGACTGTTGAAAGCATTTTTCAGAAAGGGCATTTTGTTAAGTTCGGTATATCCGCTTGAACAGGGGACACCTTCTGCCTGTAAAGCTTTTAAAAATTTATTGCGCGGAAGTTCGTTAAAAGCTTCTTTTTGATATAAAAAAGGGAATAGGTGGTAGGCTGCCCTTGTAACATTTGGATACAACCTGTGTGGAACTATTCCGGGAATTTCTCCAATCAGCGAATTGAGGTGTTGGGCGTTGACATTCCGCAATTCCGTCTGCTCCTCCAAACGTTCCATTTGAGCAAGTCCAATGGCTGCCTGGTATTCGGTGATGCGAAGTTTGGTACCAATCATAATGGTCCCTGAACCAATTTCTCCGGCAACCGAACCATAAGGGTTCCCGTAATTGTGGTAAGAATAGCAGCGATCCATAAATGCATCGTCATCGCTTACAATGGCGCCCCCTTCCCCAATAGCCAGGTTTTTTGAGTTCTGAAAACTGAAACAACCGGCATGGCCAAAAGTCCCTGTTTTTTTGTGGTTAATTTCCGCCAGCCACGCCTGACAAGCGTCTTCCACAACCACCAGGTCGTGTTTATTGGCAATGGCCATAATTCTTTCCATATCCGACGGAAGCCCTAAAATATGGACGGGCATGATAGCCCTGGTTCGCTGCGTAATTTTTGCTTCTATTTTTTCCGGATCCATCTGAAAGGTTTCCGGGTCCACATCCACAAAAACCGGGATGGCCCCGTTGAATAAAATGCTCGAAACGGACGCGATAAATGTGTAGGGGGTGACCAAAACTTCGTCGCCCCACCCCACTTCCAGCTGGGCAAGGGAAGTGTTCAGGGCATTGGTTCCGTTTACAACCGCAAGGCTGCGTTTGGAACCAATAACCTCTGCCCAGCGCTGTTCAAATTCTGCAACAACTTTGTTTCGCGACCACACCCCGCTCCGGATAACTTCCAAAAGCCTTTTTTCGTCCGTTTCCCGGTTCCAGACAGGCCACGAAGGCCAGGATGGAGAGGTAATTACCGGCTCACCGCCCTGAATTGCCGGGACCGTTACATCCGAAGCGCCACTTGTAAAAACCGGGTGGATGCCACTGAAACCCAGCATAGCACCAGCTCCTGCCAATGAATTTTTTCGGATAAATTCACGTCGCGTAAAATCATTTTTGAACAAGTCCATTTTCGAACGTTTTTGACCTTCCTGAAGAAAGCATTATTTTCAACTCAAAACCTGGTATTCCACTTCCACCCATTTTTCGGTTTCGGCAGATTTTTCCAGCGCTTCCAGCACCGACACGCAATTCAAAATGCTTTGATGCGAACGCGGTTCTTTTCCGGTGCGGAACATTTCGGCCATGTCGGCATAATTTTTTGGCGGGTCTGATTCTTCCACACGCGGCTTCAATTCCACCAATTCATCGGGTGTTTGAACAAAAGTTTCCCAGCCCCTGGCTTTTCCTTTAAAAACAAGCGTGGCAAACAGTCCTGATGAAAACTTCAAACTGGCATTTCCGGCACTTCCGTCCCTGCTGATTTTTACCCGCTCAATATCTTCCCCGAAAATATACATGAGTGGCTGAACGATATG
>CAYRBS010000197.1:0-5050 GCA_964422335.1 uncultured Mariniphaga sp.
AAGGCATCCGCACGCAGGTTAAACCGGGCGAAGTAATTGTTATCCGGAACAGCGGGCCAAAAGGGGCACCCGGTATGCCGGAAATGCTGAAACCAACCAGCGCCGTGATGGGAGCCGGACTGGGAAAAGATGTGGCGCTTATTACCGACGGCCGGTTTTCAGGAGGTTCGCATGGATTTGTGGTGGGCCATATTACTCCCGAAGCGTATGAAGGTGGAACGATCGGTCTGATTGAAAATGGCGACCGGATCACCATCGATATCATAAAAAACCGTATAGATGTAGATCTGACTCCGGAAGAAATAGAAACCAGAAAAAAAGTGTGGCAAAAACCCCGGCAAAAAGAATTATCGGGTGTCCTAAAAAAATACAGAGCGTCCGTTTCTTCCGCTTCGGAAGGATGCATCACTGTATAAATTCACGAAAATAAAAAAAAGATCACTTCTTCCTGAATTTTTTTTACCCTGCAAACACCTAATAATCAGTAAATTTATAAAATTTCCTTAAAAACATGACAAAATTCATAGTACTATGTATTGCATGGTATTAGTTTTTATTTATATATTTGCATAACAAACAACGAGGTAAAAAAGAGTACATGCTTAAAAAAAGTTCTATAAAAGTGTAACGAAATAAAAAACCAGGCGTCTTAAAATTGAATTTGAAAAACAGCATTAAAAATTTAAATAAAAACTTTAATAACAGGAGGAACAAATCATGAAAACAATTAACAGCAAATTACAGAAAGCAGAAATGAAATCACTGACAATCGTTGCCGCAATATTTGCAGCAGTTTTTACGCTCAACGCACAAGGTGCAAAATTTGAAAACAGCGCGATGAATGAAAATTCGCTGGCATTAAAAAACAACAGCAACGCAATGAACACAGCAACTGTTAAAACTGAAAACACTGCCGCAGCAGGAGCTTATGCAAATTTCCTGATTGAAGAAAGCGATGAAGCCTTAGAAATGGAAGACTGGATGGTGAATGAAAGTAAATTCTATTTCCATTTGGAAACAGAGATGGAAATACCGATGGAATTAGAAAGCTGGATGACAGATGCAACCTATTTCGGAGCTGCCGCATTACTGGAAACAGAAACCGAAGAAACACTGAATGTTGAAAACTGGATGTTAAACGACAGCCTTTTCAATGCACCCGAAGCCGAAAAAACAGCCGCTAAACAGGAATCTGCACCCAAAAGCAAAAATGTGAGTTCAGGTGCTACTTACCAGGGCACAAAATTTGGCCGGCGGGTATTCATCCTTGTAGAAGAGGAAGACCCAAAACTGAACCTGGAACAATGGATGGTAGATTATCGCCACTGGAATATCAAATAGAAACAGAAACACAGAAAACAAGTCATGAAAACAAGGAGAGCCGGCAAATTGCCGGCTTTTTCACGTTCAACTAATACAAATCCGTCAACAACCTTCTTTCCTTTATCAACCGCTGCATATATTCACGGGCCTGCAAATCAGTCAAATCCCCTTCACTGGTTAAAATGGACTGAATGGTTTCTTTAACATCTATTCCCATGGTCCGTTTGTTTCCGCACAAATAGATTACCGCCCCGAGTTGATCAACCCAGCGGAAAAACTCCTTGCTGTTTTCAAGCATCCGGTGTTGCACATAAACTTTTTCTTCCTGGTCCCTTGAAAAAGCCAGGTCCAGGTTTGTCAGCACACCCGATTGATGAAAATCTTCCATTTCTTCCCTGTAAAGAAAATCGCTGGACGAATGCCGGTCGCCAAAAAACAGCCAGTTTTTACCGCCCGCCCCTTTCTTTTTCCGCTCCTGTAAAAAACCACGAAACGGGGCAATACCGGTCCCTGTGGCAATCATAATAACCGGTACGTTATCGTCGGCAGGTAACCGAAACTTTTCGTTTGGCTCCGGAAAAACGGGTATGGAATCCCCGATTTCGAGTCTGTCCTCAAAAAAAGTGGAAGATACCCCTTTGTGTTTTCTTTTATTGAGCGGATATTCAATAACCCCGGCCGTAAGATGCAACTCGTCCGGATAAACAAGTGGACTGGAAGCTACCGAATACAAACGCGGGGAAAGTTTTCTCAAAACAGAAAGAAATGCTTCGGGGGAAATAACTGCCGGAAACAGGGTTACCATATCCAGCACATCATGAATTTCACAGAATTGCTTCACTTTCCCTTCATCGCGGATAAATTCCTGCAACTTCTTATTCTCTGCCAGTTCAGCATATTTACGGAGCACCACGGGAGTAACAAGAGTAATTTCATACTCATGCACCAACGTTTCCTTTAACAATTTAAATGTGTTGTCAACCTGAACTGCCCGGGTGCCATCAAAGTGCAGGGCCTTTAGCAATTTATCCACCAAAAGCCTGGAGTTGGCCGTGTATATCCCGAATGAATCGCCCGGATGAAAAGGGGTGGTATAATTTTTCATTGAAAGGGCCAGGTGAATGGTCCGTTTTTCATTTCCAACGGCAGTAAGCAACTTTTTATCAATCACCTTGGCATAGAAAGCATTGTCCTGTTCCAGTTCGCGTTTATTAATTTCGAAAGCAAATTCTTTCCCTTTCTTTCTTTTTTGTGTTGGCAGGATTTTTTCGAAAACCGGTACAGATGCCGCCACCCATTTTTTGGCATTTTCTTCGTAATCGATATCACACTCCACCAGCGGACTAATTTCATTTGCGCCCAGCTCAAGGAGCCGTTTCCTGAAATCCCTGCCGGTTTTGCAAAAATCTTTGTAGCTGCTGTCACCCAATGCCAAAACACTGAAATTCACTCCTTTCATCGATGGTGCGCTGTCGCTGTGTATAAAATCGTAAAAATCTTCCACCACGGCAGGAGGATCTCCATCGCCGTGCGTACTTACTGCAATCAGAAGGTTTTTCATCTGACCCATTTCATCGTGCACAAATGTTTTCATATCATGCAGCCGGCAGTCTAATCCCAGGTATTTGCCATACTCCCAGGCCAGCGTTGCTGCGGCTTTGGAGTTACCTGTACGGCTCCCGTAAATCACATGAAGAATTGAATCGGGATTGACACTTCCGTTTATTTTTTGGGTTTCAGGAGAAATATTCTGAGTTATGGTTTCCATATTTATCTGTTTTTATTTGAACTGATATTAACTCACCAGCGATTCAGCCGGAACTTTTTCAAGCTGAGTAATCCAGGTGGCATTTTCATCGTATTCCATAAAAAATGGTTTAAACGTTTCACGGTAATCACGGTGCCGCACATATTGCATCATAAAATATTTTTTCCCGTCTGCAGGATTATCAACCACGCCCATAATATGAGCTTTCCCTTTGGCTGCCGACATTACAGGGCCGGTTACCGTTTTGGCAAAGCTGCCCGTTTCCCTGATGGCCTCCTGGTACACCCGATACACCTGAGCCAGTGGAATTTCAAAATAGTTGTAAGGGCCGGTTTCCCTTTCAACAAACATATAATAGGGAATCATTCCAAGGCCAACCTGTTTTTTCCACATCCCGGACCACACCTGGCTGCTGTTGTTAATGTGGTTGAGAATTGGCGCCTGGGTACGGATTTCAGCGCCGGTCTGACGGATATTGTAAATAGCTTCCTGCACCACTTCGTTGTCCAGTTCGTTCGGATGGTTAAAATGGGCCATAAACGCAAGATGGAAGCCGCTATCGGTGATACGCTTCAACAAGTCGAGCATTTCCTGCCCCTCGTCGCTGAACTTTGGCAGAAAAGCAAATGGCCAGTAAGTGAGCGATTTGGTGCCGAAACGGATATTTTTAAGGTTGGGCAGGTTAGCCGCCTTCAGCGCTTCGAAATATTTGGAAATGGTAGCCGGATCCATTATCAGCGGATCGCCGCCGGTAAACAGGATTTCATTAATTTCAGGATTTCTCCGGATGTATTCGGACACTTTCCCGATTTCACGCATGGAAAATTTCATATCGAGTTCTTTTACAAACTGCGGCCAGCGGAAACAGAAAGTACAGTGGGCATGGCAGGTTTGTCCCTGGCTGGGAAAAAACAATACAATGTCCCGGTATTTATGCTGCACTCCTTTCAGTTCCTCCCCGTCAAGCATGGGCACATTGGTCATTTGTTGCGCAGGATGTGGGTTCATTTCCATCCTGATATTCATAATTAACTCATCAATTTCCTGTTTCGGACGGTTCTTTTCAATCGCCCACTTTAACTGCTCATAACGCGCTGCCCTTAACATTTTCCGGTTTGGAAAATTCAGTATATAAACAGGATCATTCTCGTAATTTTCCCAATCAATCAGGTAATCGACTACATAATTATTGGTTTTAAATGGAATAACCTGCGAAACGATGTCGATCTCCCTCTTTATCTCTTCAGGCAAATATTTCACATATTCAATCTCCCTGAAATTCTTTGCATTAAAAGTTAAAAACCTCATAATATCTTTTTTTTGTTGAAAAAAATTGCATTTACGAAATTGGAATGCCCGTGAAAATATCAATAAAAAAGATATTTGCAAAGTTTATTTAGACTAAATTCACATAAATCCGATAGAAATACGATTCATGAAATTGTAGAATGGACGGTATTAAAAAGGTTTTTACATTACCGGATACTCATCATGAATATCAGTAAGCACCTCAAAACCAGCCTCTGTAACTAAAATGGTGTGTTCAAACTGTGCGGAAAGTTTATGGTCAATCGTACGGGCGGTCCAGCCGTCGTTTTCGTCAATGGAAGTTGAAGGCCTGCCTTCGTTAATCATGGGCTCAATGGTAAAAATCATCCCGGGTTTCATTTTGGCACCTCTGTTCCGGCGTGAAGTATGATCGACCTGCGGCTCTTCATGAAACTTCAACCCTACCCCGTGGCCGCAAAATTCATAAACCACACTGTAACCTTTTGCTTTGGCATAGCGGCTGATAACAAACCCAATATTGCCAAAATGATTACCGGGCTTCACCTGTTGAATGCCCAAATTGAGGCAGTGTTTTGTAACGTCAATCAGTTTTTCGGCCTGTTGCGAAATTTCTCCCACCGTGAACATCCGCGAGGTATCACCGTAATATCCATCCAGAATAGTAGTGAT
>CAYRBS010000198.1:0-5033 GCA_964422335.1 uncultured Mariniphaga sp.
CATGCAAGTTCCAGCCTCTGATTTAACAAGAAATTTGTATATTCGGCATTCATGAGACGAAGGGATTTTTTAACACTTGCATCAGCAGGTAGCAGCGGGATGCTGCTATCCACCCCCTTGCTGGCAGGGACCGCAAAAAAGAATGCGAACATTAACCGGTCAAATGAGATACCGGCAGATGTTATCATTCTGGGGGGCGGATTGGGTGGCTGTGCGGCCGCAATTGCCGCCTGCCGCAACGGATTGAAAGTGGTTATGACCGAAGAGACCGCCTGGATTGGTGGCCAGGTTTCCCAGCAGGGGGTTCCGCCGGATGAGCACCGGTGGATTGAAACCCATGGTGCGCCTGCCTCCTACCGCGATTTCAGGAACCGCGTAAGGGCCTTTTACAAACGCAATTACCCGCTGACTGCCGAAGCAAAAAACCGTGAAAACCTGAATCCCGGCGATGGGTCCGTCTCCCGGCTGTGCCACGAACCGCGTGTGGCGGTGTCGGTTTTATCCGAAATGCTGGCTCCTTTTATGAGTTCGGGAAAGCTAACAGTGCTGACCGGCTGCAAAGTGACCGCGGCCGATGTGGACGGAGACCGGGTCAGGACAGTGGAAGTCATTTATCAAAATAACGAAAAAAAACAGCTGCTGACCGCCCCCTGGTTTGTGGATGCCACTGAATGCGGCGACCTGCTCCCACTGACCGGCACCGAATATGTGACCGGAACGGAATCCCAAAACGAAACCGGCGAGCTGCATGCTCCCGAGCAGGGAGACCCTCAAAACAACCAGGCATTTACTTATTGTTTTGCCATGGACTACCAGCCCGGTGCCAACAATGTAACCGACCCCCCAAAAGAATATAACTTCTGGAAAAATTATGCGCCTGAAATGAGTCCGCCCTGGCCGGGTAAATTACTGGAAATGAACTATTCCAACCCCCGTACGCTGGAACCCAAAGAGCTGGGATTTCATCCGGAAGGGAAGCCAACGGGCGACCTGCTCAACCTGTGGAATTACCGCCGCATCATCAACAAAAACAACTTTGCAGAAGGGACCTACGACGGGGATATGACCATTGTTAACTGGCCGCAAAACGACTATTTCCCCGGAAATATAATCGATGTTTCAGAAGATGAATTCAGGAAGCACGTGGAGGCTTCCCGCCAGTTGAGCTTATCGCTGTTCTACTGGTTGCAAACAGAAGCTCCGCGCCCCGATGGCGGTTCAGGCTGGCCGGGATTGAGGTTAAGGGGCGATGTAATGGGAACCGGTGACGGGCTGGCGCAATACCCCTACATCCGCGAATCGCGGAGGATTAAGCCGGTTTTTACCGTTTTGGAAGAGCACGTGGGTGCCGAAAACCGGAAGCTGGTGGCCGGTGAAGAAGCCGGGAAAAAATCGGCTGACTTCTATGACAGCGTGGGCATTGGTTATTACCACATCGACCTGCACCCCAGCAGCCGGGGCGACAATTACATCGATTTCGGCTCCCTGCCGTTTCAAATTCCCCTCGGGGCGTTGTTGCCCCAGCGAATGAACAACCTGCTGCCGGCCAACAAAAACATTGGTACCACCCACATTACCAACGGTTGTTACCGATTGCACCCGGTAGAATGGAGTATTGGAGAAGCCGTGGGATGCCTCATTGCTTTTGCCGGAAACAAAAAAGTTCCGCCACGTGCAATCAGGGAGCGCAGCAGCTTGCTGGAAGAATTTCAAAACTGGATTCGCAGGCAGGGATTGGAAACACACTGGCCCGAATAACACGTATAATGAATTTAACACGTCCTGGTTCAGCCAGGCTAAAAAACAATAAAACATGACTTCAAACTGGATTACCCGACTCGTTTTTCCCCTGCTGGCAACTTCTTTTGCCTGTTCGTCACCACCGGAAGAAGCACCCCGGGAAAGTCCCAATGTTGTACTGATATATCTCGACGATATGGGGTACGGGGACCTGTCGCTTACCGGCGCCACAAATTACAAAACACCCCATCTTGATGAAATGGCAAACAACGGGATGTTTTTCACGCATTATTATTCTCCGCAGGCCGTTTGCACCGCTTCCCGCGCAGGATTGCTCACCGGTTGTTACCCCAACCGGATTGGCCTGGCAGGTGCATTGAGCCATGCCTCAAGTGTTGGTATCTCCGACGAAGAAGAAACCATTGCCGAAGTGCTGAAACAAAAAGGCTATGCCACCGGCATTTTCGGTAAGTGGCATTTAGGCTTTCAGCAACAGTTCCTTCCTACCAATCACGGGTTCGACGAATTTTACGGCATCCCCTACTCCAACGACATGTGGCCGTTCCATCCACAGCGGCCCGACGGGTACCCCGACCTGCCCCTTTTTGAAAATGAAACCATCGTAAACGAAGCGGTTTCGCCTGAAGACCAGGCACAGTTTACCACTGAATTCACAGAGCGCACCATCGATTTTATTAAACGTCACCAGGACCAGCCTTTCTTTGTGTATCTGCCCCACCCCATGCCGCATGTTCCGCTTTTTGTTTCCGAAAAATTCGAAGGAAAATCGGAGCAGGGATTATACGGCGATGTGATGATGGAAATCGACTGGGGTGTGGGACAAATTCTTCAAACACTGGAAGAAACCGGCCTGGATGAGAACACCCTGGTCATTTTCACCTCCGATAACGGCCCCTGGCTGAATTACGGCAACCATGCCGGGAATACCGGGGGTTACCGCGAAGGAAAAGGAACCACATTTGAAGGCGGCCAGCGGGTGCCCTGCCTGATGTTGTGGAAAGGAGTGATACCGGAAGGTGAAGTATGCAACAACCTCGTTTCGGGCATCGACATCCTCCCCACCCTGGCAGCCGTTGCAGATGCCCCCCTGCCCGAAAATAAAATCGACGGCGTAAACCTGCTGCCCCTCCTCGAAGGCGATTTTGATGCCAATCCGCGCGAGACCTTTTATTATTACTACCGCCAAAATAGTTTGGAAGCAGTAAGGCATGGAAGCTGGAAACTGGTATTCCCGCATCCCGGCCGTACTTACGAAGGATTTCAGCCGGGAAACGACGGCCAGCCCGGGCAGGTGAACGGAAACCATGCAGTTGAAAGCGGACTGTACGACCTGAGACGCGACCCGGGTGAACGTTACGACGTGAGTGAATCGTATCCGGAAATTATAGAAGAACTTGAAACAATTGCAGCCGAAGCCCGCGAAGATTTGGGAGATGCCCTGACTGAAAACCCGGGCAAAAACCGGAGGGAGCCGGGCAGAATAGAGAAATAACACAACAAATAAAGTTGGCTTATGACCACTTTAATTATTTCACTTTTCATATTAATCGCCGGGTATCTTTTCTATTCGAGGTACATCGAGCGGGTATTTGGCGCCGATGGAAACCGGGCGACACCTGCAATGACCATGGCCGACGGGGTGGACTACATTCCCATGCCCTGGTGGAAAAATTACCTCATCCAGTTCCTGAACATCGCCGGGCTGGGGCCCATTTTCGGCGCCGTGGCAGGTGCCATGTGGGGGCCGGTAGCCTATCTCTGGATTATCCTGGGTTCGGTGTTCGCCGGTGGAGTGCACGATTATTTTTCAGGAATGCTGTCCATCAAACACAAAGGGCTCAGCATTACCGAAATTGTGGGCATTTACATGGGAACAGCCACCAAGCAGTTCATGCGCGGGTTTACCGTGCTGCTGATGGTTATTGTGGGTGCGGTTTTTATCGTGGGACCGGCAAAAATTCTGTCGGAACTGACCCCCGGTTATGCTTCCATGACCTTCTGGGTGTGGATGGTATTTTTTTACTATATCCTGTCCACCCTGCTGCCCATCAACAAAGTCATCGGACGGATCTATCCCGTATTCGGGTTTGCTTTGCTGTTTATGGCCGTGGGACTCATCATTGCACTTTTCGCAAAAGGGTATCCCATTCCGGAACTTACGGCGGATAACTTCAGAAACTTTCACCACCAGGCAGGCGATTTCCCCATTTTCCCCATGCTGTTCATCACCATTGCATGCGGAGCCATATCGGGGTTTCATGCCACACAGTCGCCGCTGATGGCCCGCTGCATGACCAACGAAAAACTGGGGCGCAGGGTGTTTTACGGCGCCATGATCACCGAGGCGGTGGTAGCCATGATCTGGGCCACCATCAGCATGAGTTTTTTTGGGGGAATCAGCGGATTGAACGACATTATGACTGAACACCAGGGAAATGCAGCCTGGGTTGTCAATGAAACGTCCGTGTCGCTGCTGGGCAAGTTCGGGGCCGTGCTGGCCCTGCTCGGTGTAGTGGCAGCGCCCATCACGTCCGGCGACACCGCTTTCCGCAGCGCCCGCCTCATCGTGGCCGATTTTCTCAACCTGAAACAGGCCCCGGTCAAAAACAGGCTAATCGTTAGCATTCCGCTGTTCGCCCTTGGATTTTTCCTCACACAGATCAACTTCGATGTCATCTGGCGTTATTTCGCCTGGTCGAACCAAACGCTGGCCACGGTGGTGCTCTGGACCATCACGGTTTACCTTGTCAAAACCGGAAAAAACTACTGGATCACGCTGCTCCCGGCACTGTTTATGACGGCTGTTATTACAACTTACCTGTTCCTTGCACCGGAAGGGTTTCATCTTTCAAAAAATATCTCTTATATGGCAGGAAGCGGCTTTACGCTGCTGGCGCTTGTCCTGTTTATTTCCTTTTTCAGAAAAACAAACAAAAATGTGCAAAATCAATTTTAATCAAATTCAAAATTTATGAACACAATAAAAAATTACATGGTTTTCTTTGTCATCCTCGTGCTGACAACAACCATCCATTCCGAAGCAAAAAGCCAAAAAACTTACGATATCGTTATTTATGGCGGAACTTCTGCCGGAATTGCAGCAGCCATCCAAAGTTCGAGAATGGAAAAATCGGTGTTGCTGATTGAACCATCCTCCCGTATGGGCGGATTAACCACCGGCGGGCTCGGGCAAACCGATATCGGTAACAAACAAGCGATTGGAGGCATTTCCCGCGAATTCTACCAAAACATAAAAAATTACTATAACGAAC
>CAYRBS010000199.1:0-4979 GCA_964422335.1 uncultured Mariniphaga sp.
AGCCGGATAAAATAAATTATTCTTGATGAATCCGCTCAGGTTTTGTAATTTTGGCGCAAATTAGAATATGAAAACAGAGTCTGATATTCAATCAAAAATATTTACTGATTTTGAGTCTTTTGAGCCGCTCCTGAATAAATGGAAAAAAGCGGGTGAAACAATTGTTTTCACCAACGGCTGTTTCGATATTGTTCACCACGGGCATGTCGATTCACTTATGAAGTCGGGCGAACTGGGCACCAGGCTCATTGTGGGTTTAAACTCCGATGAATCAGTAACCCTGTTGAAAGGCAAAGGCCGGCCAATTATGACCGTGGAAGGACGTGCCATTATCCTGGCCGCGTTTGCTTTTGTCGATGCCGTTATCATCTTTTCGGAAGAAACCCCTTCCCGGTTGATTTCCCAAATTTTACCCAACGTGTTGGTGAAAGGAAACGAATATGCCATTCACGAAATTGCCGGTCACGAAACCGTTCTCGAACATGGCGGCAAGGTAGAAACCCTTGAACTGGTTCCCGGTGCTTCCACTTCCGACATTATCGACCGAATAAAAAGTCTCGACTGATGGCCCGGACAAAAACCATTTATACCTGTCAGAATTGCGGGGCGCAGTCACCCAAATGGATGGGGAAATGCCATTCGTGCGGGGACTGGAATACTTATGTGGAAGAAATCGTGGAAAAGAAAAAAACGGCAGCCGGTATTTCGGCCGGTATATCGGACAACCAGCCGCTTACCCTTGAAAATATAAAAGAAGAACAGACCCGAAGGTTCGAGGTAGGTATTAACGAGTTCGATCGTGTGCTGGGCGGAGGCATGGTTCCGGGTTCCATCGTGCTGCTCGGTGGCGAGCCGGGCATTGGCAAATCTACCCTGGTGCTTCAAATGGCGCTGGGACTGAAAGATAAAAACATTCTTTACATTTCAGGAGAGGAGAGCCTGCAACAGATTAAACTGCGTGCGCGCCGCCTGGGCCTGGGAGGCAGCAACTGCCTGTTCCTCAGCGAAACTTCGCTGGAAAATGTAATTGCCCACACCAGCGAGGTTAATCCCCACCTGCTGGTAATCGATTCCGTCCAGACATTGTCCACCGAAACCATCGAATCGTCGCCGGGCTCAGTGTCGCAGGTGCGCGAATGCACTTCCGCCATTATGAAAACAGCCAAAAAAAGCGGGGTGGCGGTTATCCTCATCGGCCATATCAACAAAGAAGGCAGCCTGGCAGGCCCCAAGGTACTGGAGCACATGGTGGACACGGTGCTGCAATTTGAGGGCGACACCAACTACCTTTACCGTATTTTACGCGCCAGCAAAAACCGGTTTGGCTCTACCAACGAACTGGGAATTTTTGAAATGCGCGGCAACGGGTTACAGGAAATACTGAACCCTTCGGAACAACTTATTTCCAAGGTAAGCGACGACGTAAGCGGGACGGCCATTGCAGCCACCATCGAGGGAATCCGCCCCTTCCTGATAGAAATACAGGCACTGGTGAGCTCCGCGGCTTACGGAACCCCCCAACGTTCGTCCACCGGGTTCGACCTGCGCCGGCTCAACATGCTGCTGGCCGTTCTCGAAAAACGCGCCGGGTTCAAACTTCTCGCCAAAGATGTTTTCCTGAATATTGCCGGCGGAATTCGTATTAACGACCCTGCCACCGATTTGGCGGTTATCTGTTCCATTCTTTCGTCGAACATTGACATTGCCATTAATCATAAAACCTGTTTTGCCGGGGAAGTAGGACTGACGGGCGAAATTCGCGGAGTAAACCGTATCGAACAGCGCATTGCCGAAGCTGCCAAACTTGGATTTAACAAAATATTTATTCCAAAACTGAATAAGGGATTCGACACTTCTAAACTTAACATAAAAATTGAACGGGTCGGCCGGGTGGAAGAAGTTTTCCGCCTGATTTTTGGCTGAAAAAAGAAATTTTAACAGTGGGTTGTTGTCCGTTGACTAAACAATTTATAATTTGGCCCCCAATATAAAAATGCTGAAATTTATCGTCATATCGTCCATTGCCCTGTTACTTGCAGCAGCAGGTTGCAGTAAACCTCCGGTGGAAAAACCGGAAAACCTCATCAGGGAAGACCAGATGGTGAACATGCTGGTGGATATCCACCTGGCGGAGGCGACCTTTATCAACCGCAGAAGCAGCGATTCGCTGGTGGAAAACAGCAGTTCGGCCAATTTTTATTACTCCATACTCGACAAATACCAGGTAACAGATTCGGTTTTTGAAAAATCGTTTGTTTTCTATGCCAGCAATCCCCGGAAATTTGAAAAAATGTACCGGCAGGCCATGAACGAGCTCAATGAAATGGAACAGGAATTTTCGGGACGAAAAGAGGATCTGCTCGAGCTGGAACTTCAGGAAGAACAATAGTGAGAAAAATAGCGGCCACATACATTTTCCCTGTGAACGGCCTGCCCCTGAAAAACGGAATCATTGTTTGTCGTAACGACGGAACAATAGCAAAAACAATCGATACCGGCGGTTCATTAAAAGAAGAACACGGACTGGAATACTACAGCGGAATCCTGGTCCCCGGTTTTGTGAATGCCCATTGCCACCTCGAATTGTCGCACCTGAAAGGTAAAATTCCTGAAAAAACCGGACTCGAAGGATTTTTGGGTGAAATTAACCGGCTTCGTAACCAGGAAGATGAAAACACGGAAACAGCCATTAAACAAGCTGATTTTCAAATGGGGAACTCCGGGACGGTAGCTGTTGGGGATATATCAAATTCCATTCTGTCGGTTGAAACCAAACGAACAAGTAAAATCTATTACCACACTTTTGCGGAGGCTTTTGGTTTTCACCCATCCCGGGCAGAAAGGGCATTCGATTTTGCCTGTTTTGTGGAATCCATGTTCCGCGAAAACGGGCTGCAGGCTTCGGTGGTTCCGCATTCGGCCTACTCAGTTTCGGCACCGCTTTTCAAAAAAATAAGCCAAAAAGCCAAAACCGAAAAAAGCATTTTATCCATCCACAACCAGGAAAGCCTGAGTGAAACACGGTTTTTTACCGACGGCACCGGGCCCATTGCCAACCACCTGCAAAACAACCTGGGGCTCGATCTCTCGCACTGGAAACCCGCCGGAATAAATTCACTCGGTTTCATCCTTCAATTTTTACCCCGCGAAAACCCGTTGCTGCTGGTTCATAACACGTTTACCACAAAAACCGATATTGCGGAACTGAAAAAACAGCGGTCAGCGGAAAATACCTTCCTGGTACTTTGCCCCAACTCCAACCGGTACATTGAAAACCAACTTCCGCCGGTACCGCTTTTTCAAAAAGAAAAACTTCATTTATGCCTCGGTACCGACAGCCTGGCATCCAACCATCAGCTTTCGGTATTGGCTGAAATGATCACACTTCAGCAACATTTTCCGGAAATTGAACTGGAAGAACTGGTAAAATGGGCCACTCTTAACGGGGCCAAAGCACTGGGGGTGGATGACCGCTACGGAAGTTTCGACCCCGGGAAAAAACCGGGCATCAACCTCGTTACGGGAATTGACTGGAAAAACCTGAAACTTACGGAACAAAGCAAGGTAAAACGGCTGGTTTAATATCCGTTTCCCCCGAATTCCGGCAAACGGGAATTTCATTCACCTGCTTTACTTGTCGAACTGGTGTTGCTCAACTTTATTCATAAATTCCGAAACTACTTCCGTGCCGTCAGCCCCGAATGAATCCACTACTGTCCCTTTGATACCGGAGGAAGTTTCCACCGCGTAAACAATGCTGCTGTCCGAAGGATCAGAAACTCCTTCAAAACGATGAAATTCAACAAGTTTAACCTCAGAAGGTGCGATGGAATTTTGTCCGTCGCCCTCGAGCCTTCCATGTTGGCTTACCCGCAAATTTTGGTTAAATCCCCGTTTTTTCAAATCTTCAATGGCTTCTGCCAATGTACTGTATTGATTATTCATCGTAATAAAATTTATTATTCAATTAAATTCCCCGTTTCTCCTGAAAAAACCCTGCCAGGGAATTTCTATACAGGGTTCAATGTTTAACCTGTAAATCTACAACATCCCGGAAGGAAAAATGGTTTACCTCCGGGCAGCTTACGTAAACCGTTAAAAAATGTTCCTGTAAAAAAGTGTGGATAAATTTCCACAACACGAACGGTGCAGTGGACTCCCGGCGAAAAAAGTACCCCCGAATTTCTAAAAAGCTCCCTTTTCACCGGCGGTCAACCGAAAGCATCAACATTACGTTTTTAATAATCATGGCTTTTAAAAAGGCAAATCCTTTTGTTTTTATTGCTATTCCTTTTAAAATTGCTCCTGAAATCATTTCAGAAAACAAAAAACATGGCCACATTCCTTTTCAATGAAATCATTTTCGGACCGGTGCAGAGCAGGCGGCTGGGCGTTTCGCTGGGGGTGAACCTGCTCCCGGTGGATGTAAAAGTGTGCTCGTTCGACTGTATTTACTGTGAATGTGGTTTCACCCCGAAAAAATACAAAGAAAAAGCGGTTCTTCCTTCACGGCAGGAGGTACGGCAAAAACTGGAAGAAAAATTGCACGAAATGGTGACTGATAACCTGCTCCCCGATGTAATTACGTTTGCCGGAAACGGTGAGCCCACGCTGCACCCGGAGTTTGCCGGTATTATCGACGACACCATCGGGCTGCGCGACCAGCTGGCGCCCAAGGCCCGCATTGCCGTTTTATCGAACGCCACCATGCTGCATAAACCTGCTGTTTTTAACGCACTGCTAAAAGTGGAAGACAATATCCAGAAACTCGACTCTGCTTTTGAAGAAACGGTGGAACTGCTCGACTGCCCCCGCGGAAATTTCAACCTGCAAAAAGTGGTGGAACAACTGACAAGCTTCAACGGAAAAGTAACCATTCAAACCCTTTTTGTAAAAGGCGAATTTAAAGGCCAAACGGTTGACAACACTACCGAAAAGGAAATTTCGGCCTGGCTGGAACTGCTTCAAAAAATTCAACC
>CAYRBS010000200.1:0-4974 GCA_964422335.1 uncultured Mariniphaga sp.
CCAAATGCAACAATTGTCAATCCTATTGCCAAATCTGACACCTCGTATTTTTTTGCTAAAGCAGAAGCTCCGCTGACCAGCCAATTTGCACCAAAAATAAGGCAAACAAATCCAACAATAATCAGCAAAGTTTGAATAATCATATAATTTCAAATTAATTCATAAGTAGTTGATTGACTTTAATTTTAATCTGATTCATCCTTTTGAACCATTTTTTGCATAAAAACATTACTTGGTATTGTAATTTTCTTATTATCTTTTGTTTTTATGATAATGAAGAAAACTCCAATATCACTTAATTTCCCTTCTATTTGGTAATCCTTATCCATTATAGTTAAAGAATCACCAATTTTAATAGGATAATTGAAAAAAATTATCAATGTAGAAGTGATATTTGAAATGATTGACCACTGCGCAAAAAACGCAATTCCTAAAATTGTTAATATGGTGGAAAGAAATAATATTAGCTCCGATCGGTCAACTCCCCAAATAATCATTAATAAAATAGTAAGCATTATTAATAACAAGCCACCTACTATCTTTTTTGTGATTTTTATTCTCCCTGATTGATATTTATATTTGGTTCCTATTTTTCCTATTACCCTTTTGGTTATTAATTTCGTAATAAAAAAGACAATTATGACAATAATAGTTTCAACTATTTGAAATTTATATTCTTCCATAAAAATTATCTCGTGTTTCTAATAAATGCCAAATATACATATCATTTAAATGCTATCTGCGAACAGTTTTTATTTAAAGCTGTTTCTCGCAGAAATTGAACTGGATGAGAATGAGAATTTCAAAAAATATTATTTTTTGGCGTCTATACTCTTTTTCTGCCATACTTCAGGCTGTTTTCTTATGTGGAATGGAACCTGTTGAATGCCCGCGACGATATAACCAACTTTCAGCGAAATTACAACACCGGCGAAGTGGAAGTGGGTGGCTCAGCCATTTATAACCAACCCGTATACCGCGAACGGCGCAACCATTATCAATGGAATGCTCCAAAACATAAAAATTTCTGATTTCTGACAATTCTATATTGAATCAGTGGGATGAAAAAACCCTCATAAATTTAACCGGTTTTGGGACTGGTTTAACGAGGTTGAGGTGGTGGATTTGGAATTGAGTAAAAATAGGATTCAAGCCCAGCTGGGCCCACATAAAAAGAGGCTGTTCAGTTTGTGAACAGCCCCTTTTTCATTAAAGCGTAACTACTTATTAGTTACCTTTCCATTCTTTACAATTCAGGCAGAATGACTGCATCAATCACATGGATGACTCCGTTGGTAGCCTGTATATTGAGCAGGGAGGGAACCAGGTTGGCTTCGTCACCATTGAAATCGGTTATTTTTAAGGTAGAGGCGTCGATGTCAAAAGCATCTTCGCTAACAGCAGTGACAGTAAGCGGTCCGGCAGGCAGATCGCTGGAATATACACGCCCGGCAACCACATGGTACAACAACACATTTTGCAATCCATCCAGCCCTATCGCGTCAACTAATTCATCTAAGTCCGACACATTCAGTTTTCCAAGTAAATCAACAAAGGCATCGTTGGTGGGGGCAAAAACAGTAAACGGCCCTTCGCCGGCAAGGGTTTCTGCAAGGCCAGCTGCAACAACCGCCTGCACCAATACCGAGAATTCAGGATCATAGCCAAGTGCCAGTTCCACCAGGTTTTCGGTTGGGGGTAGCAAAACTTTGTCTATTACGTGAATAACTCCGTTCAGCGCTTTCAGATCGGCCCGGATGACCGAAGCATCGTTGACCATAACTTCGCCCGGATTTACCTCAACGGCAGCTTCATTCAGGGTAGGTACAAACCCTTCGGGTAGCTGGTTGGAAAAAACCACCTCCCCAACAGCGTGGTACAACAGGATGGAGGTTAGCGTTTCCGCAGGGATGTCTTCAATTCCATCTACATCGTCCATCGTGGCAAAAAGGTTTTCAAACGCCTCGTCCGACGGGGCAAATACGGTCAACCTGTTCCTTGCCACGGTACTGGTCAGATTGGTTTTCTCCAGCGCTTTCATCAAGGTTGCAAAAGTGGGCATTTTACCTCCTTGCTTCAGGTCAAAATCACCGGCGCCAAAAAAATCTGCGTTTCCGCTTGCTGCCTTCAGCGTGGAAGGAATGTCCTGCATGCCATCAAGAGCATCTTGCTCCGGCATGGTATCGTCTTCTTTGTTGCAGCTAACTGCAACGGCTGCCAGCATAAAAATGCCGGCCAATGCTAAACTTCTGAAGTTTAGTTTGTTTTTTACATTCAGTTTTTTCATGATATTAATTTTTAAAATTTACAAAAGCTAAAACTGAATTTTGCCCATTTTGTTTAAAAATTATTATAAATTTTTAGTCAAAATAAGTTTTTATTGAAAATCTTATTAAATATATAGCTGTTAATAAGCTTATTATGTGAATTTGTTAAATTTAGTTAAATATTAATTTTTGTCTGAAAAACCAAATGGAGGTTAAATTTTTATTTTGTATCGTCTGTACCAGGCAATTCACCCCCGTCTCAATCGCCCGCTATAGCTAAAAAACAATTAATGTATTTGGAGATCAGAATTTTAAGTTGTTACTTTGCCATCGTTAAGTTTCTTTGAACAATCCAAAATCGCGCGTGTTGGATTAATACGTATTGAAAAAACTATATTACTTTTATTCTTTTAAATGAAATAAGATAAAAGCAAGAAAGTTATGCAAGAAGATTCATCTATTGAATTTTTACTTCCAACATCCTATGACGGATATGCTGTTAACCAGTTAATCGCAGATAGTCCGCCACTGGATACAAACTCGGTTTACTGTAATATTTTACAGTGTTATCATTTTGCAGAAACATCTGTTTGCGCCAAATCAGAAGGGGAGCTCTACGGATTTATTTCGGGTTACCTGATTCCACAAAGGCCTGATACTCTTTTTATCTGGCAGGTGGTTGTGTCGAATGCCGCCCGGGGCAAAGGAGTGGCTTCCCGGATGTTGAATGAAATTTTAAACCGGCCTGTCTGCAAGGATGTAAAATTTCTCGAAACAACCGTTACTCCAACAAATAATGCTTCCGTAAAATTGTTTGAACGGTTAGCAAGTAAATTAAATGCGAAAATGGAGGTTTCTCCGGTATTTTTGGAAGAAGAACATTTTCATGGGGAACATGAAACGGAACAATTATACCGGATTGGCCCGTTTTCCTGAATCTTAAACCATTTAATCACCATTATTTTAATTTTAAAACGAATGTTATGAAAATTTTCAATGAAATAGAGTCAGAAGTTCAAAGCTATGCCCGTAATTTTCCACGGGTGTTTATTAAAGCAAAGGGAGAATTCCTGTATGACCAGGATGATAATGAATACCTGGATTTTCTTGCAGGAGCAGGATCGATGAATTATGGCCACAACAACTCCATATTTAAAGAAAAACTTTTAGAATATATTGAAGGAGACGGAATTACCAACAGCCTTGATTTACATACCCGGGCCAAAGGTGATTTCATGTCGGCTTTTAATGAAAAAATTCTGAAACCCAGGGGGCTGGATTATATGTTGCAGTTTACCGGTCCAACCGGGACAAACGCTGTTGAAGCTGCCTTGAAGGTGGCCCGTAAATACACCGGACGCGATACCATCATTTCTTTCACGAACGGATTTCATGGCGTTACATTGGGTTCGCTGGCAGCTACAGGGAATTCAACCCACAGGGGTGGTTCCGGTATTACATTGCCGGGGGTGCACAGAATGCCTTATTACGGCTACCTCGGAGATGATATTAACACAACGGCTTATCTCGATAAGGTGCTTTCCGACTCCAGCAGTGGGATTGATATCCCGGCGGCAGTTATTGTTGAAACCGTTCAGGGCGAAGGTGGCGTTACCACTTGCGACATGGACTGGCTGAAAGACCTTAATGCCGTTTGTAAAAAACACGAAATTTTGCTTATCGTGGATGATATTCAGGCAGGTTGTGGCCGTACCGGAACTTTCTTTAGTTTCGAGGAAGCAGGCTTTCAGCCGGATATTGTCACCTTGTCAAAATCATTAAGTGGATATGGACTTCCGTTTTCACTGGTGTTGATCAGTCCGGAGTACGACTTGTGGAAACCGGGAGAGCATAACGGGACTTTCAGGGGGCATAATTTAGCCTTTGTTACAGCCAAAGCTGCCATTGATACGTATTGGTCCGACGATACTTTTTCGAAGGAGGTGCAGGAAAAAGGCGATTATGTTCAGAAAAGATTGAATGAAATAATTGCCAATTATGGCGACGGAAATTTGCTTGCCCGTGGACGAGGTATGTTCCAGGGTATTAATTGCGTGAATGGCGATATCGCCAATGAAATTACGAGCAAAGCGTTTAAGCGTGGCCTTATTATTGAAACCAGTGGCGCCGAAGATCATGTTATTAAGTTGCTTTGCCCGCTGACCATTAAAATGGAAAACCTGAAAAAAGGCCTCGATATTATCGAGAAATCGGTAAAAGAAGTATGCAAGACATCTGACGTTCCGGAATCGGAAGATTATTTTGACGACGTAATATTAAAATAAATAAAAAATGATAGTTCGAAATTTGCAGGAAGCAGAGAAATCAAACAGGAGAATTGTTTCTCCGGATGGCAATTGGGAAAGTACGCGCATGTTGCTGAAAGACGACAACATGGGCTTTTCTTTTCATATTACAACCATTTACAGAGGCGCCGATTTTCAGATGCACTATAAGAATCATCTGGAGTCGGTTTATTGTATCGCTGGCGAAGGGGAGGTTGAAACCCTGGATGATGGCAAAAAGTACCCCATCCGCCCCGGAACCCTTTATAATTTAGATAAACACGATAAACATATTTTACGCGCCTTCTCAGAAATGAAAATGGCATGCGTATTTAACCCGCCATTAAACGGGAAAGAAGTTCATAATTCAGAGGGCGCTTACGAGTTAGATTCAGAAACCATAACAGAATAAATTTGAAAAC
>CAYRBS010000201.1:0-3286 GCA_964422335.1 uncultured Mariniphaga sp.
GATGATTGCACTTACCGTTTAATTCTGCTCCTGTTTCCCGCAAATTTTTATATTTTTACCTGATTGAAGGAGGAGGTATGTTATGAAGAAAGTATTCGTTTTATTGTTTGCCTTGCTTTCGGCCACCACGCTGTTTTCGCAGGAACTGCGGTGCAATGTTACCGTTTCGGGGCAACGGATACAAGGTGCCAACCGTCAGCTTTTCCGCACCATGCAGGCCGATATTTACGAGTTTATGAACAACCGGAAATGGACAGAGCATGTTTATACCTACGACGAAAAAATCAGGTGCAACATCCTCATCCGCCTCGAAGAACAACTTTCAACCGACGAGTTTAAGGGGACCATCCAGGTGCAACTTACCCGCCCGGTATTTGGCTCAAGTTACGAAACCACCATTCTGAACATTAAAGACAACGATTTTCATTGCAATTACGTGGAGTTTCAGAGCCTTGAGTTCAATGAAACTTCTAACCGCGACAACCTTACCAATATCCTGGCTTTTTATGCTTATACCATTCTTGGGTTCGATTACGATACATTTTCTCCCGAAGGGGGAACCCCTTATTTTGAAAAAGCACAGGCGATTGTGAATAACTCGCAAAATGCCAGGGAAAGAGGTTGGAAAGCTTTTGAAAGCGAGCGGAACCGTTACTGGCTTATTGAAAATGTCATGAATAAATCTTATTCCGATTTTCGCCGGTGCATGTACTCGTATCACCGCCAGGGACTTGACGTAATGGCTGAAAGGCCGGAGGAAGGAAGGTCGAAAGTGGCAGAAGCTTTACGCGACATTCAAAATGTTTATCGCCGCCGCCCTTCATTGTATATTTTACAAATGTTTTTCGATGCCAAGGCCGATGAAATTGTGAACGTGTTTTCCAAATCGTTCCCCGATGAGCGCAACCGGGTAATGGCCATTTTAAATGAAGTGGACCCCTCCAACGGGAGCAAGTACAAAAAAATTGCTGAAAGCGAAGATTTATAATCTATCTGGTTATGCTGACCAAACTGGCTATCTCCAATTATGCTTTAATCAACAACCTTTCGGTTGAATTTCACAATGGATTGAACTCGGTAACAGGTGAAACCGGGGCCGGTAAATCCATCATTCTCGGGGCGCTGGGGTTAATCCTGGGAAACCGTGCCGATCTGTCGGTCCTGAAAAATCAGGATGTAAAGTGTATTGTGGAAGGTGTTTTTGAAGTGGGAAATTACCAGCTGCAACCATTTTTCCGGGAAAACGACCTTGATTATGATAATGCTACCATTTTACGCAGGGAAATTACCCCTTCGGGAAAATCGCGGGCTTTTATTAACGATACCCCGGTGAATTTGAAAACCCTCCGGGAATTGGGATTGCAACTGATCGATATTCATTCGCAGCACCAAAACCTGGAATTGGGCAACCGGAAATTTCAGCTTGAACTGGTGGACCTGGTTGCCGGGGCAGGAAAAGTCCTTCAGCAATATCAGGAACTATACTTCCGGTTTGTTTCGTTGGGGAAAAAGCTGGAAGAAAAAAAGTCGAGAAGTGAAAAAGAAAAGGCGGATTTGGATTACTGGCAATTTCAGTTCAACCAACTGGATGAAGCCGGATTGCAGGAGAAGGAGCAGGAAGAACTGGAGGCCGAACTGGAACAACTGAACCATGCTGAAGAGATAAAAAGCGCTTTTGCCGGGGTTCAGCAATTGCTCGATGATGAACATTTTTCGGTCATACAGAACCTGAAAGAAACCCAAAAACGCCTTGAGTCGATCCAGGAATTTGTGCCGGAGGTTCCGGCGCTGGTGGAAAGAATGCAAAGCAGCCTGTTGGAGATCAAGGATATCCTGGATGAATCGGAGCGGCTGGCAGCACACATTGAGCACGATCCGGCCCGGATAGAATTGGTGAACGATCGCCTTAATTTAATTTACAGCCTTCAGCAAAAACACCATGTAACCCAGGTGCAGGAGTTGATTGATTTGAAAAACACTTTCCAGGAAAAAATCAACCAGGTGACGGGTTACGATGAAGAAATTCAATCGCTGAATGCTGAACTGGAAAATCTCCGGCAGAAGTTGGAGGCGAAGGCACAGGAGTTAAGCAACCTCAGGAAAAAATCCTTCAGGCAGATTGAGGAAGCAGTGGTGAATGATTTGCAGCAGCTGGGGATGACAAAATCGAAACTGCGCGTGGAACATGAGTCCCTGCCTGAGTTTACCCCTGCCGGGAAAGATGCGGTTTCTTTTTTGTTCAGTGCCAATGTAGATTCCGCACCTGCTGAGATTTCTAAAATTGCCTCGGGGGGTGAAATGTCACGACTGATGCTTGCCATAAAAAACCTGCTGCGTACCTCGAAAGCGTTGCCAACTGTTATTTTCGATGAAATCGACTCGGGGGTTTCGGGCGAAATTGCGCTGAAAATGGGGAATATTCTGAAAGATTTTTCGGCTTCCGCACAAATTATCAATATTACCCACCTGCCGCAGGTTGCTGCCCGGGGCGATGCCCATTTCAGGGTGTATAAATACGAAGAAAACGGAAAAACTTTTACTTCCGTTAAACAGCTTGAAAACAGGGAAAGGGTGGAGGAGCTGGCAAAAATGGTGGGCGGCGAAAACCTGACCGATACTACCCTGAAAACTGCCCGGGAGTTGCTGCATGGGTGATTTCCAACACATTTTTTCTGTTTGGCTTTTATTCATTGCGAAGTTCCCTATCTTTGTTTTTAACTGAATGACATTTTGCAGCTACCAACCTATGGCAAAAAACGGCAACAGCAGTTCAATTATCTGGGAAAGTTTCCTGGCCGGTGACAAAGAGGCTTTTGCCCATTTGTACAACCAGCATGTGGAGGTGCTGTACCGTTACGGCACCAAATTGTGCAGCGACAACGGGCTGGTAAAAGATGCCATTCAGGAGGTTTTTCTCGATTTGTACCTGAAACGGCAAAAAAATAAAACCAATCCTGAAAATTTACGCTGGTACCTGCTCCTGGCCCTGAAGCGTAATCTAATAAAAAAGCTGAAACGCAACCGCAAACGGGTGGATGAATCGGAATGTGAACTGCAGTTTGAACCCGAATACAGCATCGAAAAAGCCATCATTGAAAACGAAGCGGAGACGGAACTGAACCGGCGTGTTGGTACATTACTAAAGAATCTTCCGGCGAAACAAAAAGAAGCGCTTTACCTGCGATTTAACGAATCGATGGAATACGACGAGATTGCAAAAGTGTTGAATATTTCCATCGAATCGGTCCGGAAACAGGTTTACCGTGCATTAAGTTCCATTCGCAAG
>CAYRBS010000201.1:3386-4960 GCA_964422335.1 uncultured Mariniphaga sp.
TTTACTCAATTGTTCATAGTTTTGCACGATTCCACCCTCACTTTTTTGGGGGTGGAATTTTTAATTGCAAAAAAAAGTTAAAAAAAGTGTCCATATTTTAAATGGTAAAGTCCTTTTATTACAAACGACTAAAATATTGAATGGAAAATATCAGTAAATATCTCGAAGACAAACGGTTCATCCAATGGGTGTTTTGCCCCGGCCACGAACTGGATGAATGGTGGAGTTCATTTGAAACTGCCAATCCACAGGAAAAACAACATATTCAACTGGCGCGCAGGATTCTTCAGAAATTGCATACCAGCGACCAGGAACTTTCGGAAAATGAGAAGATAGTTCTCTTTACCCGTATTTTGAAACAGGTGGAAGAACAACAGCAAACCCGGAGAACCCGGAAGGTGATGATTGGTTTTTTGAAATATGCTGCCGTAGCCATCGTATTTTTCTCCATAGGTGCATTGCTGTTTTATCAGCAGGACAATTTCAATCCCCGGTTTGCTGCCCAGGAAACAGACGAGCCCGTATTTGAAGACGAGGCAAAACTGATACGCCCCGGGGGCGAAAATATTTTGCTCAGCGAAAAAAAGTCGCGCATCGAACACCGGCAGGACGGGCAGTTGATGGTGAATGACATTCCGGTAGAGAGTAAAAGTGCTGCCCGGAAAGGAACACCCGAAATGAACCAGTTGGTAATCCCTCACGGCAAAACGTCCGAACTTACGCTGCCCGATGGAACCAGAGTATGGCTGAATGCCGGCAGCCGGCTGGTGTACCCCGAATTTTTTGTCGATAAAAACCGCGAGGTGTTCCTCGTGGGCGAAGCCTTTTTTGAGGTGGAACAAAATAAAAACCAGCCTTTTGTGGTGCAAACAACCGACATACGGGTGAGAGCATTGGGCACGCAATTCAACGTGTCGGCCTATTCTTCCGATGACATTATTGAAACCGTGCTTACGGAAGGTAAAGTGAGGCTGGAACAGAACAACACGGGAATGTTTACAGAAACGACCGACCTGCATCCCGGGCAACTGGCCGCTTTCAGTAAAAAGGAACGCACTGCCCGGTTAAAAACCGTGGACATTGAACACTACACGTTGTGGAAGGAAGGACTGCTGAAATTTGAAAGCACCGACCTTAGCCGCGTGGTGAAAAAGCTGGAACGGTATTTCAATATCCGGTTTAAATACGACGACCCGCTTTTGGGAGGCATCAAAATTACAGGGAAACTCGAATTGAGTGAAAGCCGCGAAGTGGTGCACCAAAATCTCGCTATTGCGGCTTCTGTGAAAATCTCACAAATTGGAAAAGATTATTATGAAATAAGTAGATAAAAAAACCGGCACGACCTTGCGCGCCCTGTGAAATGATTTGGCCTTATTTCACGGGGCAAGTCCACCGGTTTTTAGCGTTAAATTTTAAAATTGTGTAACTTAACAGTACAAAAGTATGAAAAAAATGCGAGAATGGTTTTTCCCCGAAAGGGGAAGCCGAAAACTTAATTTAAGTTTAAAAAAGATGAAACTAACACTGATTTTTACCATGCTGGTTTTTCTTTCCTTCGGGAAAGGATTTTC
>CAYRBS010000202.1:0-4946 GCA_964422335.1 uncultured Mariniphaga sp.
TAATTGTAGCGGTACACACTGGCGTAATTGATGTAAAGATAGCGGTACCATGCATTGAGATTATTGGATTCTGTACTGCTCCACCAGGTGCCAAAGTTGCCGGCATAATTGAACGAATCTTTGTTGCCGCGGTAGCCACCCGGAAGGGCAGAAAAACCGCTGCTGTTGTTGGCCGATAAATCATTACCCACAGCACCCGTATAAGTTGATGCAGCCCAATGGGTCTCTGCTGCTAATGATTTGGCAATTTTGCTTCTTCCTCCACCCGTACTTCCATCAAAATTGTATCCATTATCAGCAAGGTAATTCTCAAGTTGGGTCCATTCATCATCACTCGGTAAATGCCACCCGTCAGGACAAACATCCAGCGCTACTTCCCATGTATATAACCTGCCATATGTTTCTACCATGCTCTCGTTATTATCATAAGCCCAGCATCCGCGACCGGCATCAAATGCCAGATTTTCTGCCATCCATTCCTGATCACCAATTTTTACCCATTTGTATTTTTTCCCATCTCTTTCATCTACAAATGTTTCAGTGTCATTTATAAATTCATCTAATTCTTCGCTTTCATCTTTCGAACACCCGTAAAAGAAGATAATAATCAATGTAAACAGGAAGAAGTAAGATTTCATGATTGAATGGTTTATTAGCGCCCTGCTAAGTTAAAAGAATATGCCTAATTATGAAATAATTCTGTTGCTAAACAATTAATTAGTTAGTTTATAGTTTTGGGATATGTCCTGAAATTTTATCGGTTTTCTCAAATGAAATCCCCTAAGTAATTGTTTTTGTTTATAATGCCTTCTATAATTTTTTACCTTTGTGAAAATGTAATTATATAAGTGATTTGATTTATTAAAAATGAATAGCAGTTTGATTCTTTCCGGCAAACTATTTATGGTGAAATTTACAAACGTTAACCCAATGTTAAAAGACCCCTGACCCTTTTTTTGAGGGAAAAACAGCAATAAAATTGATTTTTCAGCTGTTTTGTTTTATAATTTAATTTTCTGATATACAAAAATATATTATAGGTTTTAAACATTTATTCGTTATAGGCGAAAATGATTTCTATCCGGTTGCACAGAATTAACAAAAACATATTCTGCGACATAAAACCTTAAAAATTGCAGATTTCGCTTCCATCTTATTAAAATGTTGTTACTACTTTTACCACATCTGAAAAAGCGATAATGCTGAAGGAAAATTTTCCAATATTTAGCTGGCTGCAAGCCGTAATGATTTAAAAATTAAAGAACAGGAATATATGAACTCGAAAATTCAACAATTAACCGAAACCATCTACAATGAAGGCGTCCAGAAAGCGAAGGAGGAAGCTGAAGCGATTGTGAAGGAAGCCAAAGAAAAAGCCGCCGAAATTGAAAAGGATGCACAAAAGAAAGCCGAACAACGCGAAAAAGAGGCGGAGGAAAAAGCACAGGAGTTGAAAAGGCAAGTTGATTCGGAAATTAAAATGACCCTGAATCAGGCAGTTTCGGCCATGAAGCAGGAAATCACTTCTCTTATTACCATGCAGGTTATTCAGCCCCCGGTAAAAGAGCTTTTTTCAAACAAAGATTTTTTGCAAACGTTGATTTCCGGAGTGGTAAAAGGTTGGATGGAAAAAGAAACGTTCGATTTGAATGTCATTCTGCCCGAATCGGAAAAGGAACAACTCGACAGTTATTTTAAAAACAACCTGGCAGATGAACTGAACAAAGGGCTGAAGGTTTCATTCACCCAAAAAATTAAGTCAGGCTTTAAAATAGGCCCTGCCGATGGAAGTTACCTTATCAGCTTTACCGACGAGGATTTTACCAATTTCCTGAAAGGATACCTGAGGCCAAAAACCAGTCAATTGCTTTTTGAGGAGGGGAAATGAACAAACGAAACTACTACTGCCTTGTAGCCGGATTGCCCGATATTATTCCTGATGATAAGAAACTTCACTTTTCATCGGTGGGTCTGCGCGACTATCTGCGGGAAGAACTCCATCCATCCGATTTCAGGTTGGTAACCCTGTTTTACCTGCCCTGGGATCACGAAAATTTGCTGAACCTGTTGTTCGAAAGCGAATTTGAGTGGGATGAACACGGCAATTATTCGCGCGAAATGATGGAACCGCTTGCCGATAAGAAACAGTTCGACTTGCTTGAAGAAACGGCGTTTCCACCCTATTTTATCGATTTTATAGAATATTACCACGATGACGAGGAGGACTTTGCAAAAGCCGAAGCCATTCATTTCCTCACCAAAGGCTGGTACCATTGGTTACGTTCTTCCGGAAACGAATTTGTTTCGGCATTTGCTGACTACAAACAGAATATGGCCAATATTATGCTTGCACTGAACGGCCGTAAATACGATATCCCGTTTGAAGATGCTATTATTGGCGACGATGAAGTAACCCACGCATTGAAAAAAAGCCGGTCGCGCGATTTTGGGCTGGCAAACGAAATCAACGACATCGAAAATATCATTCAAATTTTTGAAATTGAAAATATCCTCGACAGGGAAATGAAACTCGACAACCACACCTGGCAGTTCCTCGATGAAATAACGTTTTTCAACTATTTCAGCATCGAAA
This sequence comes from uncultured Mariniphaga sp., assembly GCA_964422335.1. Taxonomy (GTDB): domain Bacteria; phylum Bacteroidota; class Bacteroidia; order Bacteroidales; family Prolixibacteraceae; genus CAYRBS01. The sequence goes on from CAYRBS010000202.1 coordinate 2,594, forward strand.
AAGTACTGGCTTTTGTTCAGAAACTTTTTATTGTGGAGCGTTGGTTCGAACTCGATAAAGAAAAAGGACAACAAATATTTAACCAGTTATTAGAAGAAATCCAATCTAATTTTGAATTTCCTGAAGAATTCGCAATAACATATGGAAAAAGAAAATAAAACAACAGGCATCGTGGTTGGCATCGTATCCAACCTTGTTATGGTAGAAGTGGACGGGCCGGTAGCCCAGAACGAAATTTGCTATATTTCCCTGGGGGAAGAAAACCTGATGGCCGAGGTAATTAAAGTAGTGGGTAAAAATGCCTATGTACAGGTATTTGAAAGTACCCGCGGATTAAAAACCGGGTCGAAAGCCGAGTTCCAGGGGCACATGCTGGAGGTAACACTCGGCCCTGGCATCCTCTCACGGAATTACGACGGGCTGCAAAATGACCTCGACAAAATGGAAGGGATTTTCCTGAAACGGGGAGAATACACCGATCCGCTGAACCGTGAAAAAAAATGGAGCTTCAAACCATTGGCAAAAGTGGGCGATGAAGTGCATGCCGGTTCGTGGCTGGGCGAGGTAAACGAAAACGACCAGCCCCATAAAATTATGGTCCCGTTCAAAATGAAGGGAACTTATAAAATAAAAGAAATTGTTGGCGAGGGAGAATATACCGTGGACCATACGATAGCGGTAGTTACCGACAACGATGACAACGATATTGAAATCACCATGGTGCAGAAATGGCCGGTGAAAGTGGCTGTAGGCGCTTTCGACCAAAAGCCGCGTCCGTTTAAACTGCTCGAAACCGGTGTTCGCTGTATGGACACGCTGAATCCCATTACCGAAGGGGGAACCGGGTTTATTCCCGGTCCGTTTGGTACCGGAAAAACTGTGTTGCAGCACGCCATTTCAAAACAAGCCGAAGCCGATATTGTAATTATTGCTGCCTGTGGCGAACGTGCCAACGAGGTGGTGGAAATTTTTACCGAATTCCCGGAACTGGAAGATCCGCGCACCGGTAAAAAACTTATCGAGCGTACTATCATCATCGCCAACACATCGAATATGCCGGTAGCTGCCCGCGAAGCGTCGGTTTACACGGCCATGACCATTGGCGAATATTACCGTGCCATGGGACTGAAGGTGCTGCTGATGGCCGACTCCACATCACGCTGGGCGCAGGCGCTGCGCGAAATGTCGAACCGCCTCGAGGAACTTCCCGGGCCGGATGCATTCCCGATGGACTTGTCCGCCATCATTTCCAATTTCTATTCGCGGGCAGGATTTGTTTGCTTAGATGGGGAACAAACCGGTTCTATTACGTTTATAGGGACCGTTTCCCCGGCAGGGGGTAACCTGAAAGAGCCGGTAACCGAAAGTACCCGTAAAGCTGCCCGTTGTTTCTACGGGCTCAGCCAGGCACGTGCCGACAGTAAACGCTACCCCGCAATCGACCCGATTGACAGTTACTCGAAATACCTCGAATACCCGGAAGTGCAGGAAACGCTTGCAAAAATATCGGGCGAATCGTGGCTCAGCGATGTACTGAAGGCCAAAGACGTTCTGTTACGCGGAAAAGAGGCCATGGAGCAGATCAATATCCTGGGCGACGACGGTGTACCCATTAGTTTTCACGAAACCTTTTGGAAATCGGAATTGATTGACTTTGTTATTTTACAGCAGGATGCATTCGATAAAATTGATGCTTCCACTCCTATGGAACGCCAGCAATTTATGCTGACGAAAGTGTTGGGTGTGATTGACAGAAGTTTCTCTTTTAACCATTTTGAAGATGTGGGGGCTTTTTTCAAAGAAGTAATTAACGAATTCAAACAGATGAACTATTCTGAGTTTGAATCTGAAAAATTCAAACAACACGAAAAAGGGTTGGAGGAAATATTGAAAAAGCAGGCAAATTAATTCAGGCTAAATATTAATATCGAAAAAGAAATACTATGGAAAGCCAGGCATTTCAGAAAATATATACAAAATTGGATAATATTACCAAAGCTACGGTCACACTGAAGGCCGGTGGCGTGGGATATGACGAGATAGCCAGCGTGGATGGAAAGCTGGCGCAGGTGGTGAAAATTACGGGCGACGACATTACCTTGCAAATTTTTGAAGGCACCGAGGGTATCCCTACCAATGCCGAAGTTACATTTATGGGAAAACCACCGCAGTTGACGGTGAGCGATGAACTGGCAGGAAGGTTTTTCAACGCCTTTGGCGACCCCATCGATGGCGGGCCCGAAATTCAGGGTGAAATACGCGACATCGGAAGTCCGTCGGTAAACCCCGTGCGGCGTAAACAGCCGTCAAACCTGATTGCCACAGGTATTGCAGGCATCGACCTGAACAATAC
>CAYRBS010000203.1:0-4918 GCA_964422335.1 uncultured Mariniphaga sp.
CTCCGATAGGTTGAATTTTTATATTCATTTTTGATTATATGTTCAATCCTCCGTTAGACATATCTTAAGTGGTAATTGATTATAACCCCTGGCTAAATAATTTAGCCAGGGGTTATAATTATAAAGTTGTACTTAGTTCATTGTACAGCTAATTTTATTTACTTCTCCAACCAGGATTTTGCTCCATTTTTACATCTTTGTTCCTGTCAATAACATTCTGGGGTATAGGCCACAAATTAAAATCAAAATCCAGGGTTTCCCGGGCTTTTAAATTTGGCCAATAATTATGCTCTCTTATCCGGTCAACAGCAACTGTACCTCCCATTCGAAGCAGGGTATTCCAACGATGTTCTTCAATAAATAACTCCCGGGCCCGTTCATCTAGAATGAAGTCCAGATTCACATCGGCAGGAGAAACCAAATATTCACATTGAGCCCTTTTCCTAATCATATTAATATCATCAGCAGCATTTTCATTATCACCCAAACGCCAGTATGCTTCGGCACGCAAAAGAATTGTTTCCGGTAACCGAATGGCATATTCACCCCTGAACAAATGACTATTGGGAAATCCGTAAGGTACTTCATAAAATTCATCTGTGGAGAGTTTCCACCAAATAGGATAGGTCATACCTGCATCGCCTTCGGCATATATCACTTCATCGGGTGCTACTTCTCCAAATTTTTCAAACCCAGAATCGTTGTAACGGAAAGTTCTTTGGATATTGTGCTCGGCATTACGTATATCGTTGCCTAGCTCTCCTTCCCAAATTTCTTCAATCATATACCATGTTGGAGCAACAAAAGCAACACCACGGCCACCAACATCGGCATCGGTTCCAACAAATCCCTCTCGAACTCTTAATGCCGGCATGTAATCGCGTGGATAATTTATCGCTGATTGGGCATCTTCAGCCTCATAAGAATCAAAATTAACCTGATATGCCCAGATTGATTCTGTATTTCCATCCTCATAATTAACATTTCCAACTTGGAAAAGGTCCCAGTAAACATCTCCAGGCTCCCGGTCTTCCCTTGTTCCAAACCGTTCAGTCATCAATGAATATTGGCCTCCATCGATTATATCATTTGCATATTGCAATGCCTTTTCAAACATGGCATCTCCATTCTCTCCTTGATCCTCAAGCTCAATTCCTAAGGCAAGATATAATTCACTTAAATAATGTTGAGCAGCTGGTTTGACGACTCTCCCTCCTTGTTCCGCTATATCGGGTAAATTATCGAGAACAGATTCTAGATCATCTATTGCAAATTGATAGGTTTCTATTCTGGAAGATCGCTCAAAATCATATTTTGCAGCAGTATAAATTTCTTCTACAATCGGAACGCCACCAAATAATTCACCAAGGCTCCTATAGGCATAAGCTCTGAAGAATTTTGCCTGAGCAATTGCATAATTTCTTACCTCCTCAGAAGACCAATTAATCTCTTCAATATTCGCAGCATATAACGCGGTATTTGCTTTTGAGATTAACTGATAATAAGTAGAATAAATGCTATTATACTGCCCGGTTTCAGGTGATAACTGACTATAGTCTGAAAAAGTTGTTGAGATCCTTCTTTCGGGCACATCCAGAATATCGGTTCCATTTCCGGCTAAAGCTCTGGCTGTCGCATTACTTGAAATCTTTAACTGCCTGAGTTGACTATAGCAAGCTATAAGCACCTGATCGACCTGAGAAGAAGAAGTAAAGGCATTATCAAGTGTATAAAAGGTTTTTGGTGTTTCAGTCAAAAAGTCTTCATCTGATTCACAACTAAAGAATCCTATTATTGCTATCAGTAAAATTATTTTATATATTTTATCTTTCATGTTCAAAAATTTTAATGTTAAAAACTGATATCTAAACCTATAGTATAAACAGAAGGAACGGGATAAGTGCCCGACATAGCCCTAACGCCTTGTTCCGGGTCACCGCCTTCCCATCCTGTAAAAGTATATAAGTTTTGAATGCTCGAATAAATTTTCAGGGATTCCAAATTCATTCGTTTGATCCAATTTTGATCAAAACGGTACGAAAGGGTTACATCCTGAATGCGAACAAAGGATCTGGATTGAATTCCCGGGAACCGCCCATCAAAGTATGTTGTTGAAGGATAAGAATTGTTTTTGTTTTCAGGTGTCCACCAGGGATGATCCCAATCATTTTGTGCCGGTTGCTGAAGCATCCGAAAGGCATATAAATTATCAAGCATATAGTAGTTATCTTTCCCTCCTCCAAATATTCCCTGGAGTAAGATATAGAATTCAAAGTTTTTAAAGTTCATCGTATTGGAAAGATTTAATCTGAAATTCTCTTTCGTATATCCAAGAATTTTCCGATCGTATTCACTGGAAATTCTACCATCAGGTTCACCATCAGGTCCACTAATATCCTTAAATTTAACATGTCCGGGTTCAGCCCCAGTATTGTCAATATATTCTGTATCATCTTCCTGTACTATGCCATCAAATTCATATCCGTAAATAGCGCCTAATGATTTACCAATGAATAGGTTATTCCCGATATCATCATCTTCAACCCCATCGCCGTCAATATCATCTCCATACAATTTATCAAGAATATTCCGGTTCTGCCAAAATGTTAAACCTGTTTTCCATGAAAAATCCTGATTCTGAACATTGGTTGTTGTTATGCCCAATTCAACACCACGGTTATTTACCTGGCCCATACTTGACTGAATAGATGAAAATCCGGTCATGATAGGAATTTGTCTCACAAATAATTGATCGTAAGTTTTTGAGAAGTAAAAATCAAGGTTAAAAAAGATTCTATTATTATATAAAAAAGATTCAATACCTCCATTAAATGATGTTGTGGTTTCCCAACCTAATAATGGATTACCTAAAGAAGAAATCGTCATACCATAAAGTACCTTGGAAGGGTTATCAGCAAATTCATACATGATATTACCATCTTTCCCGCTTGCCATTCTGGTTAAGGTGTTGTAAGCGCTAATTCCTTGGTTTCCATTCTTGCCATAAGAAGCTTTAATTTTTAAATAGTCTAAAATATTGACTGAATTAAAAATATCCTCTTCAGTTGCTGTCCATGCAAAGCCAATGGAAGGAAAATTCCCCCATTTTTTTTCAGCACCAAAAACCGAAGAACCATCCCGTCTGTATGATCCCGTCAGATGGTATTTATCGCTAAATGAGTAACTCAATCGTGCCAAATACCCTATGTTCGCTTCTTCAGTGAGTGAAATATTATAAGACTGAACATCGGCTTTATGCAAGCCGTTAGCTCCCAGGGCTGTATTTCCGTTGGCAGCAAAATCATTGCCATCTACTTGGATATATTTATTATGTATATAGTCTCTGGTGGCTACCAACGTAGCATCAATGTAATGTTCTCCAATCTCTCGTTTGTAATTAACTATATTATCAATTACATAATCATACCTGATTCTTCTTCCCATGTATCCATTTGCGGAACTTAACTTATTTTGAAGTGCTTCAGGACTATACCTCTCCATGGGATCCACTGTACCATAACCTTCATCAACAAAATAACCCTCATAATAAAACCTTTCTGTATTATTGACATTATTACCACGAACATAATTGAGTCTGTAGCTCAATCCTTCAATAAAAGGTATTTTAACATGAGCAAACCCTGATAAACGGTAGAAATTGGTATGATTTACATCGTCAACAATAGATTCCTCTGTATTCCATAAAGGATTTGTAATTGATTCTCCTGTTGGAAATTTTTCCAAAATCTTCTCATCCCAATTTTTCACATATACATCTCCATATGGAGCCCCACGAACCAAACTTGTCATATTTGCACCTAAGCCTGAATAATCGCGATAATTATAACTTCCATCAACTCCTATTTCCAACCAATCGGTAATATCTGTATTAATTTTACCTTTCAAAGCAACCTGTTTAAAATCATCGCCAAGTATTACCCCTTCCTGCTCAACATAACCAGTAGAAAGAAAATAATTAATCCCTTCACTTTGCCCGGAAACAGAAAGCTGATAATTTTGGTTAATCCCAATTCGTGAACCCAAATCAATCCAGTCATTTGTTTCCCCAGCTAAATAACTTTCTCTTTCAGGCACTTTTAGTTCTGGAATATCTAATGGCTCATCAACACCTGATCGATCCATTCTTTTTTCAAGATACCTTTCCGGACTCATTACTTGCGGCTTTTGTTGCCAAACATTGATCCCCGTTGACGTGTTTAAACGAATTATCGGTTTTCCTTCTTTTCCTTCCTTGGTAGTAATTATAATCACTCCATTAGCTGCACGTGAACCATAAACGGCAGTTGCCGATGCATCTTTCAGTATATCATATGTAGCAACATCGTTAGGGTTGATATCATTAATGCTACCCATAAAGATAACTCCATCCAGAACAATTAAAGGACTATTTGAGCCCGAAATGGAATTTTGTCCCCTAACTAACATCGATGGACTACCTCCTGCTGAGTTCACTGTTCCAATATTTAAACCCGGAGTTGTTGCTTTCAGAGAAGATAAAGCATTAAAATTTGGAGCTAATGAAACAGGGGAGTCTTCCATATCTACACTATTTACTGATCCTGTAATATCCTTTCTACGCGCAGTGCCGTAACCTACAGCCACAACCTCTTCAATCCCAATTGATTCCTCCTCCATAACTACTGTAAATGTAGTCCTGTCGCCGATTGGAACTTCCTGTGTTCGCATCCCTACAAAAGAAAATTGCAGGGTGTCAGCACCAGAGGGAAGATCAAGGGAAAATTCACCATTATTATTGGTTACAGTTCCCTGGGTGGTACCTTTTACCACTACCGTAACTCCTGGCAGAGGTTGGTCGGTGACATCTGTTACAGTTCCGGAAATGGGTTGTTGTTGGCTTGTTACTACAACAGTGTTTGCACTGCGGTGGTTCGATTCC
>CAYRBS010000204.1:0-4909 GCA_964422335.1 uncultured Mariniphaga sp.
ATCCGGTAAACTTCAAGCCGTTTTTACCGTTTTGGGGATGTGGCACAGCTATTGCCTTCAATAGCTAAAATAGATCATGGGCCGCAAGCCCGACAGAATGACATTAACTTATTTAGCATGGGAAAAACAAAAAATTCACCTTTTCAAAATATATTATTAAGTGGAATGATGGAGGATGAATCGGATTTTATGCCGATTATAGCCGATGGCGACGACCGCGAATTAAAAAATACCGAAGTCCCCGATGAATTGCCCATTTTGCCTTTGCGCAATACGGTTTTGTTCCCGGGAGTAGTGCTCCCCATTAATGTGGGGCGCAAAAAATCGCTGAAACTTTTAAAGGATGTTAACAGTGGCAGCAAGCTGCTGGGTACGGTGGCCCAAAAAGATTATACTGTTGATGAACCCACCCCCGACGACCTTTTTACCGTGGGAACGGTTGCCGAAATCCTCAAAATACTGGAAATGCCCGATGGTTCTACTTCGGTTATAATCCAGGGAAAAAGACGCTATTCCATTCGCGATTTTGTTGAAAAAGAACCTTATTACAAGGCAACGGTAGAACCCCTGAACGATCTTACCCCTCCCAACGATGCTGAATTCAATGCCATTGTGGGCTCCCTGAAAGACCTTTCCATTAAAATTGCCCAGTTCTCGGCCAATGTACCGCCGGAGGCAACTTTTGCAGTAAAAAATATTGAGAATTCTACTTTTCTCATCAATTTTATCTGCTCCAATACCGACATAAATATTGAAAACAAACAAACGCTGCTTGAAATTGAAAGCCTGAAAGAACGTGGTGTTCAGGCCATAAGTTACCTGGTGAAAGAGGTGCAGATGCTGGAGCTGAAACAGGACATCCAGAAAAAGGTGAAAACCGATATGGATAAGCAGCAGCGCGAGTTTATGCTGAATCAGCAGATGAAAACCATCCAGGATGAATTGGGCGGGAATCCGGTGGAACAGGAGATCAATGAATTGAAAAAGAAAGGGAAAGACAAGAAGTGGAGCAAAGACGTAGCCCGTTTTTTTGAAAAAGAAGTGGAAAAATTGCACCGTCTGAACCCGGCCGCCGGAGAATATTCGGTGCAGTTTACCTTTTGCCAGACGCTGGTTGACCTTCCGTGGAACGAATTCACTACAGATAATTTCGATTTGAAAAATGCGCAAAAGGTGCTGGATGAAGATCACTACGGCCTGGAGAAAGTGAAGGAACGCATACTCGAACACCTGGCGGTGCTGAAATTAAAAAAAGATATGAAAGCGCCCATCCTTTGCCTGTACGGCCCTCCGGGAGTTGGTAAAACTTCGCTTGGGAAATCGGTGGCCCGTGCCCTCGACCGGAAATACACCCGCATGAGCCTTGGAGGAATCAGTGACGAATCGGAAATCCGTGGGCACCGGAAAACCTACATTGGCGCCATGCCGGGGCGAATCATTCAGAATATTAAAAAGGTGAAAACATCGAACCCGGTTTTTATTCTTGATGAAATTGACAAGGTGTCCAAACATTTTCACGGCGATCCGGCCTCGGCACTGCTCGAGGTACTCGACCCCGAACAGAATTCCGAATTTCACGATAATTATGTGGAAATGGATTTTGACCTTTCAAAGGTGATGTTTATTGCAACGGCAAATACACTGAGCACCATTGCCCCGCCCTTACGCGACCGCCTCGAGATGATTGAGGTGAGCGGGTACCTGGTAGAGGAAAAAGTGGAAATTGCCAAACGCCATCTTATCCCGAAACAATTGAAAAACCACGGCCTGAAAAGAAGAGAGGTTGTTTTTCCGAAAAAAGTTATTGAAACGATTATAGAAGGTTATACCCGCGAATCAGGTGTAAGGGAGCTGGATAAAAAAATTGCCAAAGTTATCCGTCGGGTGGCCAAAAAAATTGCTTTTGAAGAAACGTATAACAAGAAGTTGACAAAAGAAGACGTTCGCGAATACCTCGGAGTGGTGGAATACTCGAAGGAAAAATACCAGGGGAACGAGTTTGCCGGGGTTGTCACCGGGTTGGCATGGACTGCCGTTGGCGGCGAAATACTTTTTGTGGAAACCAGCCTGAGCAAAGGGAAAGGAACACTTACACTCACCGGGAACCTTGGCGAAGTGATGAAGGAATCGGCGATGCTTGCGCATGAGTACCTTAAATCGCATGCTGAAGAGCTTAATTTGGACCCGGAAGTTTTCGGCAACTGGAACGTGCACGTGCATGTTCCCGAAGGCGCTATTCCAAAAGACGGTCCTTCTGCCGGAGTTACTATGGTCACTTCGCTGGCCTCGGCATTTACCCAGCGAAAAGTAAAAAAGAACCTGGCCATGACAGGGGAAATTACCCTCCGCGGGAAGGTGCTGCCGGTGGGCGGTATAAAAGAGAAAATCCTTGCTGCCAAACGGGCCGGTATAACCGAAATTATTCTTTCCGAAGAAAATAAAAAGAACCTGGAAGAGATCAAGGAAGAATACCTGAAAGGGCTCAACTTTCATTTTGTAAATACCATTATGGATGTGCTGGAAATTGCACTTTTGAAAACCAAAGTGGAGAAACCGGTGAAGCTGGTTTAGCCTGACAAGCAAGGTTTTTATTCCCCTGGGTTTTAGATTTTTTGAAAGCCGGGGGTTAGGCTTCCGCCGATAAACATTTCGTTTTGATACTTGTTTATACCTGCGATATTAACCAGATAAAATATAGGTATGCGCACACTCGTTTTGATTACCGTAATTTTTTTGATGGCAGCCTGCCAGCAGGGAAACAAAAAACAGGAGAATGTTGCTGAATCTTCTACAAAAGAGGCGGCAATTATTGAGGAAACCCTGCACATTGGAGGAATGCATTGTGATATGTGTGTGGCCTCCATTGAAAAAGGGGTGGGCAGTCTGGAAGGTGTGGAGTCTGTGCAGGTTGCGCTCAACGATTCTACCGCTATAGTTAGTTTTGATGAAGCCATTACCAACCACCACGAAATACGGCTGGCAATTGAAAAACGCGGCTATAAAGTGAAAGAAAACGATACGGATCAGTAAAAAAAGGCGGTTTATCCTCTCTTATCGGCAATTCACGGATTATGGCATTTTTTTTGTTTCAGGTATTCTTATTTTTAACAGGAATCAGAATATAAATTGCCATGAGTTACGATGCAAACAAAAATAAAGGAATTGTCGCAGGAAAAGATGCGGTCTGGAGCATAAAAGTGAGGGTTCTTCAACCGGAAACGGATTCCGGCGGGTTGCTTCAGCCGCGGTTAAAATACTGGAAATTAAAAGTAATTTTGAATTAAAAAAGCTTCCGTCAATTGACGGAAGCTTTTTTACATTCATTTTTTCTCACGGGGATATTGCTCCCGGTTAATTTGTGTTATATCTCTTGTTAAATCGTTAAAAATAAACCACCGATGAAAAAGCTGTCTGGCTCCCCAACGTCATTCCCGGCATTTATTTTTGTTTCGCAATGGTTGCCTGTAAAGAAGTTGCTTCGTAAAATAAGTATTGCCCTCATTTTCTTAATTTTCTGTCAGCAAAATGTAATTGCACAGAAGCTGGATGTTGCATATGTGCCCACACCTGATTTTGCCGTTAAAGAAATGCTTGATATTGCAAATGTGGGACCGGGAGATTATGTTATAGACCTTGGTTGCGGAGACGGGCGTATTGTTATTGCCGCGGCAAAGCGGGGTGCTTTTGGCCACGGCGTTGATCTTGACCCGCAACGTATTAAAGAGGCGAGGGAAAATGCGTTGAAAGCCGGAGTAGCTGACAGGGTAATATTTGAGGTAGAGAATATTTTTGATACCGATTTTAGCAGGGCCAATGTGATTACCATGTACCTTTTTCCTACCATTAATGTAAAACTGAGACCCACGTTGCTTGAAAAACTCGAGCCGGGCTCCCGCATTGTTTCCCACGATTTTAAAATGGACGAATGGGAAGCCGATAAATTTGTTAGGATGAATCATCATGCTGTATATTTCTGGGTTGTTCCGGCAAAAATGGAGGGAAAATGGAGGTGGATGGCTGGAGGAGATGAGTTTTCCATGACTGCCAAACAGGAATTTCAAAACATTCAACTCGACATTTTATCAAATGATTCATCCTTAAGTGTTAATGACAGTTTGCTTTCGGGAGACAGAATCAGCTTTACAGCCACCAACACTTCCAATCATAAAAAATATACATACAGTGGCCGGGTTGACGGGGGCAAAATAACCGGTATAGTCCAGGTTCATGACGGAAACAATAAATCTGTTGAAAACTGGACGGCAACACTTGAATGATCCTGCCTCAAAAGATTCGCAGTCAAAAGTACTCCAGGTAAAAGGATACTTGCCAGCCAACGTTTAAACTTATTTAAATCGCAGCTGATATAGCGGGTGTGTCTTTATTTCATTTATCTCCCGTGTTAATATTCCTCCCAGCTTTTTATTGTAATATCGTTTAAATCGTATTTGCAGATGGCGTAAATAAACGCACTGGCCACCCTTGCATTGGTAATGAGCGGGATGTTAAAATCGATGGCGTTCCGGCGGATTTTATACCCGTTTTTCAATTCCCTTTTTGTGTAATTTTTAGGAATATTTATCACCAAATCAATTTTCTTCTTTTTAAGATACTCAATGGTATTCGGATGCCTGTCTTCCTCGTCGGGCCAGTGCAGCAGCGTGTTTTTCACCCCGTTTTCGTGAAAAAACCGGTGGGTACCTTCGGTGGCAAACAGGTTGTAACCTCTTTCCTTAAGCATTTGCGCACTTTTCAGTAATTCAATTTTCGAACGGGATGGGCCGGACGAGATAAGGACATTTTTCACCGGGATGTTGTATCCAACCGACAACATTGCTTTCAGGATAGCTTCATAATAGTTTTCGCCAATGCATCCTACTTCGCCGGTAGATGCCATATCAACCCCCAG
>CAYRBS010000205.1:0-1387 GCA_964422335.1 uncultured Mariniphaga sp.
TCGTACGATTCTTCTGCTCCAACCGGGTAATCGGCAAAATCGCCCATCCACCCTTCGGTATCGGAAGTAAATTCCCAGCTGAGTTCCACGCGGTCCGGCTGTTCCATATCGGTGTTGTTACACGATAACAGGGCAAACATTATCGCTGCAATTGTTGCCAGTTTTTTCATCATCAAAGGTTTAAAGTATAAAAGACGTTTGTAAACAGTCATTCAACATTGCCGAAAGTACAACAAATAAATTAAGTCATACCATCACCCGGAGTGATAGTATGACTTAATTTTTGCATCTATACCTTCGGCAACTCCCACGGAGCGCGGTAAGTGGGAACCAGGTAGCTGTTGGCATCATCGTCGTCGATGAATTTGCTGTTATCGGCATCCCAGTATAACCGGCGTCCGGTTTTCAATGCTATGTTACCGAGGTGACAAACCCGTGCCGTATTGGCAGCAATGGCCACGTTGGTATTGGGTGTTTTATCGCGGTCCTTGATACACTCGATAAAGTTTTTCATATGGTTGTTCAGGCCCTGTCCGTCGCCTTTTTGCAGCTTCACACGGTCCATGGCCGGATCGTCGCCGCCTTCGGGAATCACCTCCCAGCCACCCCGGTCAACTACCAGCGTGCCGTTGTTTCCTACAAACCCAACGCCGTGTGATCGCCCGTAGTAACCCCCATCGATTCCGATTCCGTGGTCCCACAACATGGTGTATCCATCGAATTCGTAGAGCGCTTGTTGTGTATCGGGTGTTTCAGCCGCATCATCGGGGTAAGCGAATTTGCCGCCCATGGCCATTACCGATTTAGGCGCTTTCGAATTCATGCCAAACAGTGCATAATCGATGATGTGCACACCCCAGTCGGTCATCATTCCGCCGGCATAATCCCAGAACCACCGGAAATTAAAATGGAACCGGTTGGGGTTAAAAGGCCTTTCGGCAGCCGGCCCCAGCCAGAAATCGTAATCCACCCCGTCAGGCGGGTCGCCGTCGGGTTTAACGGGAATGGATTTCATCCAGCCCTGGTAAGACCAGGTCCGTACGGTGCGTATTTTACCCAATTCACCTGAATGCACAAACTCAACGGCATCCTGCCAGTGTTTGTCGCTGCGTTGCCACTGGCCTACCTGCACCACGTTGCCGTAACGTTCGGCAGCACGTTCCATAATGTTTAATTCCTCGATGTAGTTACCCAGTGGTTTTTCGCAATAGATATGTTTTCCTTCCTGGGCGGCATTCACAAACGGAATGCAATGCCAGTGATCGGGGGTGCCAATGATAACAATGTCCATTCCCGGTTCTTCCAGCATTCTCCGGAAATCGGTAAATCCTTTCGGTTTGTGTCCTTGTATTTTTTCGGTGTCGGCAATGCGCTGGTTCAGCACATT
>CAYRBS010000205.1:1487-4887 GCA_964422335.1 uncultured Mariniphaga sp.
GGCTGGCTTCGGTTGCGCCGGCTTCCCGGTTCATGCCGCTGTCTTCCCATTCAACCGAAAGGGGACCGTTGTAACCAATGTCGTTAAGTGCGCGAATAATGTTTTCAAAATTCACTTTTCCGTGACCCAGGCTGCGGAAATTCCAGTAGCGGCGGTTGTCGCCAAACTCGGCATGGCCGCCAAAAACGCCAATACCCATCGGTACATCGCTCCAGTAGGCATCTTTCATGTGTACATGGAAAATACGGTCGGCAAATTCGTAGATAAACCTTACATAATCCACGTGCTGATAACCCAGGTGGCTGGGGTCGTAGTTGAACCCAAATGCCGGGTGGTTGTTCAGCGCTTTCAGCGTGAGATGGGCTGAGTGAATATCGAACGCAATTTCGGAAGGGTGTACTTCCAGGGCAAATTTCACCCCGATTTTCTGAAACTCATCAAGGATGGGTATCCAGCGTTGGGCAAACGCTTCGTACCCTTTTTCAATCATTCCCGAAGGAATGGGAGGAAACGCGTAGAGCATGTGCCAGATGGGGCTTCCGGTGAAGCCATTCACCACATCGAGGCCCAGCATTTTGGCCACTTTGGCTGTTTTAATCATTTCTTCAGCCGCCCGCTGGCGCACTCCTTCCGGGTCGCCATCGCCCCAAATGTAATCGGGCAGGATTCCTTTGTGGCGTTCGTCGATGGGATCGGAAACGCACTGTCCTACCAGATGGGCTGATATGGAAAAAAGTTTCAGTTCGTATCTGTCAAGCAGGGCTTTTCTTTCGTCGCAATATGCCTGGTCTGCTTTATTAATTTCCATGTGGTCGCCCCAGGTGCAAAGTTCGAGGCCATCGTAACCAAACGATTTTGCCCGCTGGCACATTTTCTCAATGGGCAGATCGGCCCATTGTCCGGTAAATAATGTTACTGGTCTTGCCATAATGTTATAGTTTTAAAGCCTCGCCCCCGGCCCCTCTCCAAAAGAGAGGGGTGAAGAGAAAGACTGTCGTTTTTACGCAATTATTTATTTCAATTTATGGTTATTTGTAGTTCAAAAGCCCTGAAAATTCTCCCCTTTTGGGGGAGTTAGAGGGGGCTTTTCATTCTCCAAGTTTAACCCATTTTGTATCGTCATCGTATCCGGCTTCTACCACCTTGTCGATAAACTGCATTCCGCGTATGCCATCTTCCACGCCGGGGAAGTCGAGCATTTCGGCGGAGGGTTTTTTCCCGTCCATTTTTGCCATTACCGTCAGGGCAAAATTACGGTAAATGTTGGCGAAAGCTTCCAGGTAACCTTCCGGGTGGCCGCCCGGGGTGCGGGAGTTGTGTGCAGCGGCTTTGCTGTTCATGCTGGTGCCCACGCGCAAAAGCTGGGTAGGTTTGTCGAGCCATTTGGCAATGAGGGTATTGGGCTCGTGCTGGAACCATTCCAGTCCGCCTTTTTCGCCGTAAACCCTTATTTTAATGGCATTTTCTTCACCTGCCGCAACCTGCGCGGCCATTAGCACACCTTTGGCGCCATTGCTGAACCGCAACAAAGCAGCGCCGTCGTCGTCGAGCAGACGGTTCGGTACGAAGGTGTTTAGTTCGGCACACAGTTCGGTCACTTTCAGGCCGGTAATGTATTCGGCCAGGTGGTGGGCGTGGGTACCAATGTCGCCCATGCAACCAGCTTTACCCGATTTTTTGGGATCGGTTCGCCACGAAGCCTGTGCATTCCCCTGTTCTTCCACGTTGGTTGAAAGCCAGCCTTGCGGATATTCCACATACACTTTGCGGATTTTCCCCAGCTCACCGTCGGCTACCATCTGTTTGGCATGTTTAACTGCCGGGTAACCCGAGTAAACGTGGGTCAACGCGAGTGTCAGGCCGGTTTCGTCCAGTTTTTCCTTCAGCTTCAGCGCCTCGTCAAGGGTGAAGGTGATGGGTTTGTCGAGGACTACGTTAAACCCGTTTTCCAGCGCCAACATAGCCGGCGCAAAATGGACAAAGTTGGGTGTTACGATTGAGACAAAATCCATGCGTTGATCTGCAGGCAGTTGCGCCTCTTTTTCAAACATCTCCTGGTAGGTTTCATACACACGGTTATCCGGCAGGTAATACAACTTTCCGGAAGCTTTTGAGATTTTCGGATCGACACTGAAACATCCACAAACCAGCTCAATCTGGTTGTCAAGAAAAGCGGCGTGGCGGTGTATGCCACCAATCAATGCGTCGGTGCCTCCGCCTACCATTCCCATTCTGAGTTTTCTATTCATAATTACTAATGTTTATGTTGATTTAGAAATTCCGACCCTAAAATTAGCAACTCTTTTGGAAGGAAACAAAACTGAGCGCAGAAACCGAAAGGAAAATTTCCAGGTGGGCGAAATCTCCGGGAATTATTTGGGTTACTATTGAAAATCATACATTAAAAACACAACGTTAAAAAACAAATCACTATTTTAGCCTTTTTATGTTTAAATGCAATTAAAACCGATAAACCATGGAGAGAAGAAATTTTATTAAGAATGCTGCTGCCAGTGGGATTGCAGTTGCAGGACTGGGGAGCGTAATGGGTGCTTCCGCTTCGGAAACAGTTACCTCGAACGAAGCCAAATTCAATTTGAAGTACGCGCCTCATTTTGGCATGTTCAGAAACAGTGCCGGAGACGACCTGATTGACCAGCTAAAGTTTATGGCCGACCAGGGATTTACTGCTTTTGAAGACAACGGAATGATGGGACGCGATGTGGCAACCCAGACAAAAATTGGAGAAACGCTGGAAAAACTGGGAATGACCATGGGCGTTTTTGTTATTGACAAAGGCGGTAACCTGGACAATACACTTGCCGCAGGTACAAAAGAGCATGTTGATATTTTTCTGGATGGCTGCCGGCGGGCGGTAGATGTGGCCAAACGTGTGAATGCCAAATGGATGACTGTTGTTCCGGGTGCTTTTGAGCGAAAATTGCCAATCGGGATACAGGATGCCCATGTTATTGAAGCTCTACGCCGCGGGGCCGAAATCCTGGAGCCACACGGTCTTACAATGGTGCTGGAACCGCTTTCAGATTCTCCGGATTTGTATTTGCAAACGTCAGACCAGACCTATATGATTTGTAAAGCGGTTAACAGTCCGGCCTGCAAAATTCTTTACGATATTTACCACATGCAGAAAACCGAAGGGCACCTGATTCATAACATCGATCTCACATGGGATGAAATCGCTTATTTCCAGGTTGGAGACAACCCGGGAAGAAAGGAACCTACTACCGGTGAAATCAATTACAAAAATGTATTTAAATACATTTACGACAAAGGTTACAAAGATGTAGTGGGCATGGAACACGGAAACTCAATGCCCGGGGCTGAAGGTGAGGAAGCACTGATTAAAGCTTACCGCGAAGTGGATTCTTTTGAGGTGTAA
>CAYRBS010000206.1:0-4841 GCA_964422335.1 uncultured Mariniphaga sp.
GAGGTGTTAATCCTCTTTTTTCTCCATGGTAACCGTAATAAAATCGCGGTGGGCTTTTATCAGGTTGATGGCATGCAACAGCATATTCTTCGTTTCGGTAATGGTATTGAAGAACAACACTGCATTTCGCGTATTTACTTCCCTCGCCTTAATACGTTTTATCTGTGCTACTTCCATTTTTTCCAGCTCCACAAGAATTTTATCCCGAAGTAATATCAGATCGCTGATTTGCCCGAAGTTGCTGTTTTTAATTAATTCAAGGGCAAAATTAAAGAAGTTGTTGATTTGTTTCTCCAGTGCTTTTAATTCCTGACTTTGAGTTTGTATAAAAGGCTTGTGGTTATTGTCAATATGTTCATAAAGCGGCTCTACCAGGAAGTTGAGCGAGTGGGCCAGTTCGCGCTGGTAATCTACAACCTGAACATAGAAATGGCCGGAATCAACATCTTCCTCAATTTTTGAGATGGTGTTTAATACCTTGTTCTTTTGTTTTTTCGACTTTTTGTTCAGGTTATCTTTTTGACTCAGCGACTCTTTCAGCTGCGAACGTTCCTCTTTTAAGAAGCTGTCGATACTTATCGAATAAATCTTGTTGGCCAGCATGATGGATTTTACAACCTGTTTCTTGCATTTCTCCATTACCTTTTCGGTTTCGTCTTTTTCGGAAATGGTATCATCCTCTTCCATCAATTCCATTTTACTTCTTTTTTTGAAAAGCAAGTGGGTACGGATGACCATAAAAATTGCTACAGCCACAAAAACAAAAATCATAAATTTACCACCCAGGGAGATAATTGCGGCGATAATGGCTGCTACAGAAAAAGCGATAATGGCCGTTAAAAACCATCCGCCAATTACTGCAAAAACCCCCGATATACGGTAAACGGCGCTATCGCGGCCCCAGGCGCGGTCGGAAAGCGAAGTACCCATGGCCACCATAAAAGTAACATACGTGGTTGATAACGGAAGTTTCAGCGAAGTACCGATGGCAATCAATATACTTGCTACCAACAAGTTGACCGAAGCCCTGATTTTGTCAAAAGCCGGTGCATCCGGGTCTGTTGTTGTTTCAGTGGATGGAGGCTCAAAACGTGCGTGTATTTTTTTAACCATTGTTTCAGGAAAAACCTGTTTGATGGTTTTATGGAACCGGGAAGAATTCCTGACGATAACCCGCGCAATCATGCTTGAGTTAAAACGTTCTGAACCTTCACTTTGCCTGGACAGATCAACCGAGGTGTTCACCACACTCTGGGCTTTTTTTGAAAAGATGAGGGTGGAGATCATAATCAGGCCGGCAATAAGCAGCATATATGTGGGAGTCACCACATCGCCTCCTGCCAGCATTTCCATCGAAAATGTTTCAGGAGATGCACCTCCCGCTTCCATCCATTTTTCAAATGAATGATAACCTGCAATCGGTACCCCGATAAAGTTTACCAGGTCGTTGCCGGCAAAGGCCATGGCCAGTGCAAATGTGCCAATTAATACGGTGAGTTTTAAAACTTTTATGTTGAATAACCATTTGAGTAACTGAATGATAACCACCCAGGCCACAAAGCTGTATAATAATAAAACCCCTGTGTGATTAACAACCCATTGGCCCAGTGTTTCGTCCGCGGTCACCTGCTTTTCTGCAAATACGGAGCCGTCAATTCCTTTAATTAATATGAAATAAGTAATGGCTGTTATGGATAGCCCTCCAAAAATGGACCCGAAATACTTCATGTTCTTCCGGTAGTCGAAAGAAAAAATTAATCGTGTGATGTATTGCACAATGGCCCCAATGGTAAAGGCAATAAGCACCGAAAGTAAGATGCCTGTAATAATGGCCAGTGCTTTTTCGGAATTGATGTAATTTGACAATTCAATCATCGAGCCGCCTAATTGCTTGATTTTAACCACCGAAACAGCAACAGCGGAGCCCAGTAATTCAAATACAATGGAAACGGTGGTAGAAGTAGGCATCCCAAACGTATTGAACATGTCGAGCAGGATGATGTCCGTAATCATTACCGCCAGAAAAATGACAATGATTTCGGAAAAAACAAACATGTCGGGGTGAAAAATACCTTTCCGGGCTACTTCCATCATACCGCTGGAAAAGGTAGCACCAATTAATACACCTGAACCCGCCATGAGAAATATAAGCCACTTGGGTGCTGCTTTCGATCCAAAAGCTGAGTTCAGGAAGTTTACGGCATCGTTGCTTACTCCTACAATTAAATCAGAAATAGCCAGTGCGAAAAGGATGACAACAATGATAAGGTAAAAATTTTCCATTATCTATTTTTTACAGGCGATATAATTTAAGTGCGAATTAAGCTGTTAAAACGCACTAAAATATTAAAAAAATGTTAATTAACCATGAAATTACCGTTAATCACGGACAACAATATTTTTTATACTTTTGCGCCATTGTTTCTGTTAGAACATCAGTTGTTTACAAACGAATTTATGTTTTCGGGAACTGCTAAATATTGAAAGTTTTTTGACACCGGCAACCAATCTCCGGTGAGAAAATAGTTTAAACAGATTAAAATGAAAACGTATTCATCAAGGCAATTAACCATTTATATTTCGGTGTTATTATCATCCATTGCCGCATTGTTCCTGGCAATTACCTGCTTGTTTTCGCCCGGGTTTATTGTTATTGGCGGGTTTGTGGTTGTATTTTTCCTTGTTTCTTATTTCTATGTTCTCTGGGTTATTAATAAATATATTTCAAATAAAATACGCCCGGTTTACAAAACCATCAAAGATTTGCCACTAAGCGGCAAAAAAATGGAAGAAAGATCTTCCGACTCCACCAACCTGCTTTCAAACGTAAAATTTGAAGTGGAAGAGTGGGCCAAAACCCAGTTGAAAGAAATTGAACGCCTGAAAGACCTGGAGCGTTACCGTAAGGAATTTGTAGGAAATGTTTCGCACGAGCTGAAAACACCCATTTTTAATATTCAGGGGTACATTCTAACGCTGTTGGAAGGAGGAGTGGACGATCCGAAAATTAACATGCTTTACCTGAGGCGCACCGAAAAAAGCATTGACCGTATGATTTCGATTGTGGAAGACCTGGAATCGATTACCAAACTGGAATCGGGCGAGCTGCAACTAAGAATGGTTAACTTTGATATTGTTAAAACGGTAAAAGACGTTTTGGAAATGGAACAGTGGCAGGCCGATGAAAGGAATATCTCACTCGATATTATTAACAAACCGGAAAAACCCATTAAAGTACATGCCGACAGGAACCGCATTCTCGAGGTGCTGACGAACCTGGTGGTGAATGGAATTAAATATGGCAAAAAGGAAGGATTTGTGCATGTTTCGTTCCACGATCTGGATGATAATATTATGGTAGAAGTTTCAGATAATGGTATCGGCCTCGAGAAAAAAGACATTCCCCGTGTTTTTGAACGGTTTTACAGGGTCGATAAATCGAGGTCGCGCGAGCAGGGGGGCACCGGGCTCGGGCTTTCCATTGTTAAACACATTATTGAAGCCCACAACCAGTCAATAAATGTTAGAAGTGTGGTCGATCACGGAACAACTTTTAATTTTACCCTTGAAAAAGCCAAATAATAAGATAACTTTGTAAGCATCTGAATTTTTAATTGTGTTACATTTCTGATATATTCAATTTTCAATAATTACGTATAACAACTTCAATTTATGAACGAAAATAAATTCAAAATCCTTTTGGTAGATGACGAGATAGATATTCTGGAATTCATCAGTTATAATCTTGAAAAAGAAGGCTACATTGTTTATACCGCCCAAAATGGGGTTGACGCCATAACTCTTGCCGAGAAACATCAGCCCCACCTGATTATTCTCGATGTTATGATGCCCGAAATGGACGGGATTGCCGCCTGCGAAGAAATTCGTAAAATTCCAACGCTAAATAATTCGGTCATTGCTTTTCTGACGGCCCGTGGTGAAGATTATTCACAAATTGCCGGTTTTGAAGCCGGCGCCGACGATTACATTACCAAGCCGGTTCGGCCCAAAGTGCTAATTAGCAGGGTAAAAGCCTTACTGAAACGCACCGGGGAAAGCGAACGGGTTACTTTTTCTGAAGATGCAACTACCCTTACCATTGGCAGCCTGGTAATTGACAAAGAACGCTACCTGATACGGATGGGCGAGGAGGAGATGGTCCTTCCGAGAAAAGAGTTTGAACTGTTGTCGCTGCTGGTTTCAAAACCGGGGAAAGTGTTTACCCGCGAAGAAATTTATGCCACCGTGTGGGGCGAAAACGTGGTAGTGGGCGACCGCACCATCGACGTGCACATTCGTAAACTGCGTGAAAAAATTGGCAGTCAGCACATTAAAACTCTGAAAGGGATAGGGTATAAATTTGTGGAATAACAGGCAGTCGTTTAAACCAGGGAAACAAACAGGTACATTATCATTAACCCCAATACATAACCACCCAAAAGCTGCGAGAAGGTATTTTTTTCGAGTATCAGCCGGGCAGTGCCTGCCACCCCCGAGGCCAGAATTACAAACACAATGGCCCACACGGGGTTGATTCCTGTGCGGAATGCCAGTGCCAGTAATACCCCGGTCAACCCGCCAAGAGCAGCGAGATGGTTGCTTATTTTAAAAAAAAGGGAAACTATCATTAAGGCCACAATAACCAGGATGGATGCGATGAGCAATGTTTTAAACACCGGATAGGCTTCCACTTTGTTTAAAAGAAAAAAACCGAGGTAGTATGATCCCGATGTTAGGAGCATGGGCAACAGCCGGTCGTTTTGGTTTTTAAACGAAATGTCAAATTTTGGGTTCAGGGCCAGCAAGGCTGTGGCCAGCATGGGTAATATACCGGTTGTAAA
>CAYRBS010000207.1:0-4797 GCA_964422335.1 uncultured Mariniphaga sp.
TGCCATTGACAGATTTATTTTTTTGTGTCATTTCGACGAGGTTGCGAGGAGAAATCTCACTTTTAAAACAGATTTCTCATCCGCCAGCCGGTGGATTACCATTTCAAAGTTGACATGACACCAGGATAAAACTGGGGATTTTTTGGCGAGCATGGAGACTTAATCCTCGTACAAGTCGTCCAAATCACTCTCTGCCAATTCAACAAAAAATTCCGCAATTTGTGAAGACAGCCTTTCCGTAAATTTTTGCCCTTTTTCGGGGGTTGCTTTTTTGGGATTTCCAATACCGGTGTCTTTTGTAATTTTGTCCCAGCGGCGGGGTGTCCATGCAGTACTGGTATTCAGCCCATCCAGTTTGAATTTTCCCTCTTTTCCATCGCCGGCTTCATGCAGTGGCAAAACCAGCTCCGGAAAATAATTCATCACAATACTGGTTTCCATCTCATTGGCATGCCCACCGGGTGCGTCCTCCTCAAAAAACTCGGAATTGTCCAACATGCTAAACCATGAATTCAGCGCGATAAACATTCCCGGAAATTGCGGTAATATTTCGCGGATATGGGGCTTAAAGTCGTTTCCTCCGTGCCCGTTCATCACCACCAGTTTACGGATTCCCTGGTTGTAAAGGGCCCTGACAATGTCTTCAAGAATAGTTATTTGAGTAGAAGGCCGGGTGTGCAGGCAAAACGGCATATCAATCTGTCCCGGGTTTTGAACTCCCAGCGGAATGACCGGCAATACCATCACTTTAGCACCTTTTTCCCAGGCTTTTTGTGCAGCATCGGCAGCAATCCGGGAAGTTTCCAGCGAATCGGTTCCATAAGGGAGGTGGTAATTGTGCGGTTCCGTTGCGCCCCACGGAAGCACGGCTACTTCATATTTTTGGTTTTTAACTTGTTTCCAGTTAGTTTCTTCTAAAATGTAAGGTCTCATAATATTATATATTTAAAACTTAATAAGGGTTATTCCAACGGTTACCGGTGTCAGTTCCGGGCCTTTTCCTTCTTTAAAAAGGGGAACCAGTTCATACGTGGCAAAAAAATTTATCCAGCGGTAGCCGGCTCTTGCCATCAGTCCGTATTTAAAATCATGCAATGAATAGTGCCCGGGTGTTTTCATTTTTTGTTTTTTTCCTTCAGCACGGTATTTAATTTTGGTATGACTGCTCAGTCTCAACCCGGCAAACATTCCGGCCGATAAATAAATCCTGTTTTTATAATGTTTAACAGGCACCTGAAATTCAGCAAGCAGGGGTGCCATCAGGGAAACAATGGACAGTTTCGATTTTTGATTTTGGTCGAAAAAAAGGGTTTGAGGCTCAATTTTCCCGTTATCGAGTCGTTGGATGGTGGTGTTTTGTTCCAGCCGGTAACTTTTCAGGTGCAGTCCAAGCCCCGTAACCAGGCCAATGGTATTGCGGTTACGCTGCAGCCCAATATTCTGTTGAATAAAATTAACATAAACAGAATTGGAACGTAAAACATCGTTCTCCATAAACCGGGAATCGTAGCCCGAATAATCCGGTTCGAGCAACAGGTTAACACCCATGTCAATGCCCGTCCAGTGTCCTGAAAAATCGTCCTGCCAAAAGTTAAATTCTGCCTGGCTAAATTCCCGCACATCAATTTTGCTCAAAATCTTTTCAGGATCTTTATCCACCGGCACAATGGTATCGTTCTGTGCCCATGAATAAAATGAAAAAGCAGTGGCAACTACCACCGGAAAAAGCCTGTAGATTAAACTATGTAAGGTTTTCACCAACCTTTGTTTGCCCATGCGATTTTTGTTTTTTTGATTAAAGGAACAAACAAATGTAAGGGATTTAGGTTGATTTTGCCGGGAAATCATTTCAAAAAATTACATCCTGTAACTTGTCCCCAACGTATTGACTTTTTAATTATTTATTTGTTAAAACCCAAAAGAAATTCTCCTAAATCCCTGAAATACATTTTAAAAGGTTACCTTTGCAGCCACAAATTTTAGACGTATCTACATGACATTATTCAACGAGATGGGCCTGAACACCGGAATTCAACAAGCGGTTGAAGAACTGGGGTTTGAATCGCCCACACCCATCCAGGAGAAAACAATTCCTTTCTTACTGGAAAGCAAAAACGATATGGTGGCGCTGGCACAAACAGGCACGGGTAAAACCGCCGCCTTTGGCCTGCCCATCATTCAGCAAATTGACACTTCCAAAAACCACACACAGGTTTTGATACTGAGCCCCACAAGGGAACTGGCACTGCAAATTGCCAACGATTTGACCACCTTCACAAAGTTTATGGAAAAAATCAACATTGCCGTGGTTTACGGTGGTGCCGATATACGAAAGCAAATCAACCAACTGGAGCGAGGTGTTTCCATTGTAGTGGGAACACCCGGTCGAACACTCGATTTAATCAAACGCAAAAAGCTGAAGGTAAACGAAATACGATGGCTGGTACTCGATGAGGCCGATGAAATGCTTTCCATGGGGTTTAAAGACGACCTGGACGCGATTCTGGAAACTTCACCCAAAGAAAAGCAAACACTGCTTTTTTCTGCTACCATGCCCAAAGAGATAGTTTCCATCGCAAACCGGTACATGACTAATCCACACGAAATTTCGGTGGGTAAAAAGAATACCGGGGCTGAAAACGTGGAACACCACTATTTCCTCATCCATGCAAAAGACCGCTACATTGCATTGAAACGGGTGGCCGATATTAATCCCAATATCTACGGAATTATTTTCTGCCGTACCCGTGCCGAAACCAAAGATGTAGCCGACAAACTGATGCAGGACGGCTACAATGCCGATGCCCTGCACGGCGACCTCTCACAGGCACAGCGCGACCATGTGATGGCACGTTTCAGGAGTAAACACCTGCAAATGCTGGTGGCAACCGATGTAGCAGCCCGCGGGCTCGATGTAAACGACCTGACTCACGTGATTAACTACAACCTTCCCGACGACCCCGAAATATACATCCACCGGAGCGGACGGACCGGAAGGGCAGGGAAACGTGGTATTTCTGTAACACTTATTCACCTTCGCGAAAAAGGTAAACTGCGGCAGGTAGAGAAAAAAGTGAATAAGAAATTTATCCAGCAACAGGTTCCGTCAGGAAAAGCAATTTGTGAAAAACAGCTCTTCAGCCTGATTGATAAAGTAGAAAAAATTGAGGTGAACGAAGCCGAAATTTCACAGTTTATCCCGGTAATCTACAAGAAACTGGCCTGGCTCGACCGTGAGGAACTCATCAAACGTTTTGTTTCGGTAGAGTTTAACCGTTTTTTACAATATTACGAAAACGCCCCGGATATAAATGTGGATGAATCGCGCCACAGTGCCCGCGACACGGAACCCCGCGAAAAAGGAAAACGGGGCAGAAAAGAACGCAGCGGCCGCGGTGACAAAAGAAGGGGAGGATACCAGTTTTCGCGCTTCTTTTTTAACCAGGGAAAGAAAAACGGTGTCAACAAACGGAAAATAATCGACCTGGTAAATCAGCACCTGCCGGATAAAAGCGCTGAAATTGGCGACATCGAGGTGATGAAGAATTTTTCCTTTTTTGAAGTGGACAAACGCTACGAACAACAAATTCTGAAAACCTTTCAGAATGCCAAATTCAACGGGCAACGTATTGGTATTGATATAGCGAAAGATAAATAGGACCCGGCCCAACTCCACAAAAAAGCTGTTAATTTTTAAGTTAGCAGCTTTTTTTATGTTTTTAAATTTACCTGATTTGATTTCAGGCAGGGATTCGCTATATTTATTCATTCCATAAAAAATAAAAAACCATGACGAAAACCGAACAATTTCAACACCTTCAGCAAAACGGTCCGCTTTCGGACAAGGTGCTGTTTCGCCCGATTTTAATGTATTTTGCCGCGAATTACATCGGGAAAACCTACGGTGAGTTTGCCTCGGATTATAATGTTTTGGTGGAAGCCAACCTGCGCTGTATGGACGATTTTGGCCTCGATATGCTCGGGCTGATTTCCGATCCGTACCGCGAAACCAGCGCTTTTGGTGCCCCTGTTGAGTTTATTCCCAACGGGGTACCACGTTGCAAAAAGCTGATAGTTCAAACCCCTGAAGATGTTGTAAATCTTAAAAATCCCGATGTTTATAAAGAAGACCGCACGTTTGACCGGATTAAAGCCGGCCAAATGCTGTCAAAAAAAACACAGGGAAATATACCGATTATCGGCTGGATAGAAGGCCCGCTGGCTGAAGCGTGTGATTTGGCAGGTGTGGAAAATATGATGATGCAATTGATGATTGACCCGGATTTTTCCAACCGCCTGATGGACAAATGCATGGTTACCGCAAAAGATTTTGCCAAAGCGCAAATAGAAGCCGGTTGCGAAATCATCGGCATGGGCGATGCCGTTTGTTCGCAGATTGACACCGAAACCTACAATTTATTTGTAAAAGACCGGCACAAAGAACTGATTAGTTATATCCATGAACTGGGCGGTAAAATGAAACTGCATATTTGCGGCGATACCAACCACCTTCTGCCATCGTATAAAGATTTAAACCTGGATATTTTAGACCTCGACTGGCAGGTGGACATCGGCCATGCCCGTGAAATTCTGGGCGACAGTGTTATTCTGGCCGGTAATATTAACCCGGTGTTGGTGCAGAATAAAACCCGCGATGAAGTTTTCCAGATGAGCCGGCAATTGGTTGAAAAATTCAAAAACGAACGTTTCATTCTTTCAGCAGGTTGCGAAATTACGGTTTTAACTCCGCCTGA
Source organism: uncultured Mariniphaga sp. (assembly GCA_964422335.1). Taxonomy (GTDB): domain Bacteria; phylum Bacteroidota; class Bacteroidia; order Bacteroidales; family Prolixibacteraceae; genus CAYRBS01. The sequence goes on from CAYRBS010000207.1 coordinate 4,755, forward strand.
AAATTTAAAAGCGATGAGGGAAGCTTCGCTGTTTCATTGATGA
>CAYRBS010000208.1:0-4751 GCA_964422335.1 uncultured Mariniphaga sp.
AGCATGCGGAAATTGTTTGAAAAATTATAACTTTATTTTTTCCGCGAAGGGGTTGAGAGGCTGAGTTTTATTTTTTTTCTTTGCCTCTTGCTCCTCGCGGTTTTCGGGTATTGCAGCGGGTAAAACACCCTTTTGTTTTTATTATGAAAAAGGTCTTGATCATTACTTATTACTGGCCCCCGGCTTCAGGCCCGGGTGTTTTCCGGTTTTTAAAATTTGCCAAATATTTTCCGGCGTATGGTTATGAACCTCATATCCTTACAGTGAAAAATGGAAGTTACCCTTCGACAGATGAAAGTTTAATGCAGGAAATTGATCCCGGCTTAAAAGTTTATAAAACCAGCACCTTAGAACCATTTACCCTTTTTAACAAATTATCGGGCAAAAAAGGAAAGTCCATCCCCGTTGGTATTGCGCCCCGAAAAGATGATTCACTCATAAAAAAATGGATGTTTTATATCCGGGCCAACTTTTTTATTCCCGATGCAAGGAAGGGGTGGAACCGTTTTGCATTTAAAAAAGCAACGCAGGTAATTAAGCAGGAACAGATACCGTATGTAATTACAACAGGCCCTCCCCACAGCACCCATTTGATAGGGTTAAAACTAAAAAAAACGTGTGATGTTAAATGGATTGCAGACATGAGGGACCCGTGGACATCAATCTTTTATAACCAGTTTTTCCCCCGGACAAAAAAAACGAAAGACAAAGATTTTGGCCTGGAATCATCGGTCTTGCAACATGCTGACCTGGTAACAGTTGTAAGTAACGGAATTAAAAAAGAGTTTGAAGAAAGGGCGCGTAAAATTGAAATTATTCCAAACGGTTTTGACATGGAGGATATCGCCCCGAGAGAAAATGAAAAAACAGATTCCTTTGTTTTATCGTACGTGGGTAATTTTAAAACAACTCAAAATATTGAAAGTATCTGGCAGGCGTTATCCGAAATGAAATCGGAGGTAGGTGGGTTTGCCGGTAACTTCAAACTCCGGTTTACGGGAAATTGTGTACCGGAGGCCTTATCGAAAATAAAAGAGTATAAACTCGAAGATATGGTGGAAATTGAGGGCCATGTTGAACACCGGGTTGCAGTGGAACGGATGCGGAATGCAAACCTTCTTTTGTTTATAATTCCACGGTCGGAGAATAACCACCTTATTATAACCGGGAAATTATTTGAATACCTGGCAACCCGGGCACCCGTTTTATCCATTGGCCCTTTGGACGGAGATGCAGGCAGAATATTAAAAGAACAGCAACGAGACCGGATGATCGATTACGGGGATAAAGAGGAATTTAAAAAGCTGGTTTTGAAGTATTACCAAAAATGGCTGGACGACAAAAAACTGGTTGTTGCCCCCATGTCCGACTTGAAAAAATACTCACGCGAAGGATTAACCCGGAAATTAGCCAGCATCCTTGATTCATTATAGTTATGGAAATTACTGAAACAGATATAACCACATTTGAAAGAGACAAGAAATTTTACGGGGAACTGGATATTGCATTCACCATAAAAAGTTTTGAATTATCTGCCATCCGGAAGCGGTACCTGGAATCGAAAAAACGGGGAAAATCGAGAACCGGCAGTGTTGAAAGAAGAAAAACAGCAAACGGAGGCATTGCTGCGGCCAGGTTGTCTGATGGTTGCCTGAAAGATTTTACTGTTTTGGCGGATTTGCCTGAACCCAGGGCAATTGATATAACCGATGACGTGGTTGCCTTCTCTTCTGAAAATATTGTTTATGTAATTTTGGGCCGGCATTTAAAAACAATTTCCAATCCCTGGTTTAGTTATATCCACACGGTATCCGTTTCAGAAAATAAAATATTGATTAGTTCATCGGGATTTGATGCTGTTTTTGAATATGACTTGCAAAACGGGCAAAAACTCTCGGAATGGTTTGCGTGGGAAAATGGCTTTAACAAAGGGTTTGATCCGGATAAAGACAAAGAACTGCTGCTTACCAGAGATGAAAAACTGGCCGGTAAATACGAAAAGGAGGGGAAAGATTTTTTACTGATCAGTCATCCGTTGCAGCAGGTTTTACCTACGGCACAGCGGGCAGCATTTATCAATTCGGTGGTGTATGATGCCTGCGATTTATCGAATATCATTGCCACATTTTTTCATGAAGGTGCGTTGTTTTCCATTGATTTACGAAACGGGGAACCGAAAAAAATCCTCGCAGGGTTAAAAAATCCTCACGGGGGAATGCGGCACAACGATTTTTATGCGGCCACCAGTACTGCAACGGGGGAATTTGTAATAGGTAACCTAAACAGGCAGCAGCGGATAAATTTCAGTAATCTGCCCGGGAAATCATCTGAGTTAGGCGATCTTGAGTGGATTCAAAACACAAAATTTCACGATGGTAATTTTATTTCCATCGATTCGAACCGGAATTGTTTTATCATTTTCAATTTAGATAGAAAAGTATATGATTTGGTTGAGTTTGATGGTAATCTCGCTATCCAGGATCTTGCCATCGCTAAAATACCCGATTACAGCAGAACGTTGATTAAATCATTAAACCAGCCTTCCGGTTAGTCAATCCACCTAACCAGCTCAAATGCTTCGGCATATTCAGCGCCAACTTGTTTTCCCCTTAATTTTGCCAGGCTTCTGAATAATTCTAAATCCATGTAATTTCTGAATGACTGGGATTTGTACCGTGAAATAGCCTCCAGCTTCTGGTTTAGTTGCTTTTCTGAAATGCGTATGAAGTAGTTGGTTTCGCTTTTTGTAACGTTGTTCCATGGCAGCTCATACCCAAGCATGGAGCAGGTTTTAAAAGCCCGGACACCCTCGTTGTAAATGGTGTTATGATCCTGGTGGACATCGTTTTTATTGGGTAAAAGCACTAAATCAGGATGGAAGCTTTTTTTATACATTACCAGGTTTTCCAGTATCTCCTGGCGAAACCGGGGAAATTCCCTGACAGGATAATTGTATTTTGTGATGTTGTTTAACTCAACCCCCAGCCTGATTGCAGCCTGGTCAAGTTCATCGTACAATATGTTTTCGGGCAATTCATCGGGGAGCGATTTTGAACAATTGGAAAAAACAATGTAATGCACTTCGTCGCCGTTTTCGGTAAACTTTGCAAGCGATCCGCCACATGAAAATTCAGCATCATCGGGGTGGGGCAGTAAAACTAATATTTTTCGTTTCATAAATTTGCTGCGTTGATAAAATGGATAATTGTTATTCTGTTCCGCTTCAGAATGATTGTTTAATAAGCGGGTTAAATTCACCTTTTAGCCCTACTGGTTTGGCATTTCTAATATTTTCAGTCAGGATAATACTTTCCCTTGCATCGTCAATTCCAAAACCGTTTCCGTTGAGGATATTCTGATAAGTAACGGTGTGCAGGTCGGTAAATCCGCCGCTAAATTCAATTTCTTCGCCGTTGACAGTGATGGAACGGTAGGTTCGTAATTTTTTCCCGGTAGCTTGCGGCGGGAGGTCGTGGTAGTCGAGACTGAGGAACCAGCGCACCCTGGCTTTTTCCAGTTGAAGAAATCCTGCTGCTTTATCGGGTTCGTAGATGTGGACGATGTTTTCTTTTACATTGCCAAAAATCCATGTAATCATATCGAAAAAATGGATGCCGATATTGGTAGCTACCCCGCCCGATTTTTTTGCATCCCCTTTCCAGCTTTTCAGGTACCATTTTCCCCGGGTAGTAATGTAACTTAAATCGATGTCGTACATCTTATCGCCCGCTTCTTCTACCTTTTTTTTAAGTTCCAGTATGGTGGGATGGTACCTCAGCTGCAGGATGGTATAAACATTTTTGCCGGTTTCAGCTTCAATGTCTTTAATAATGTGCATGTCGTCGGGATGAACCACCAGCGGCTTTTCGCAAATTGCATGGGCGCCGTTACGCAGTGCAAACCGGATGTGCGACGGGTGCATATAATTGGGTGTGCAAATGGTTACGTAGTCAATTGGTTTGCCTTCCCTCCGGATGTCATCCATGTATTTGTCCATGTTTTCAATCTCCAGGAAAAATTCGGCATCGGGGAAATAGCTGTCCATCCGGCCCATAACATCAAACCGGTCGGTGGCGCAAATCAGCTCATTTCCGGTTTCTTTTATGGCTTTCATGTGGCGGTCGGCAATGTATCCGGCCGAACCTATTAATGCAAATCGTTTCATTTTATATTTTTTTACCGCGAAGACGCGAAGGCGCAATGATTTAAATTTTTTCTTTGCGTCTTACCGCCTTTGCGGTTAATTCTTTCCTTTATAGTAATTTCAAAAAACCATCGGCAAAGATATACTTTTCGCCGGTTTCGGGGCAAGTCATATCTTCTCCCAAAATAGCGCCCGATCTGCTTACCCAGCCTTTTTGGCGGGCAGGAACACCCATCATCAGCGCGTGGGGTTTTACATTTTTTGTAACCACTGCCCCGGCGCCAACAAAGCAGTATTCACCTAAAGTAATGCCGCAAACAATGGTGGCGTTGGCCCCAATGGTAGCTCCTTTTTTTACCAGGGTGGTTTTAAATTCCTCTTTCCGGTTGACTGCACTGCGGGGATTCACCACATTGGTAAAAACCATGGACGGCCCCAGAAAAACATCGTCTTCGCAAACCACTCCTTCGTAAACCGACACGTTATTCTGTACTTTTACGTTGTTGCCCAAAACGGCTTTGTTGCCTACAAATACATTTTGTCCCAGCACACAGTTTTTGCCAAGTTGTGCCGTTCCCATCACATGGCAAAAATGCCAGATTTTGGT
>CAYRBS010000209.1:0-4749 GCA_964422335.1 uncultured Mariniphaga sp.
AGTTGTGTTTTTTATTTAATGCTGAGAAATATTTGCGGGCGGCCCGTTTTACATGTGGCGCAAGCAGCAAGGTTGAAATTACAGTAGGGAAAGCCATCAGTGCAAATGCAATGTCAACCACTCCAATAATTACCCGGAGGTTGGCAACGGCACCGATTATTATGGCTCCCACAAAAACATAGTTGTAGTAGTGCTGGTATTTTGCACCGGCAATAAACCCGAGGCATTTTGCGCCATAATAAGGAAAGGCAAAAAGGGTGGACATGGCAAAAATAATCACCGCGCTGGTTAAAATGTATTTTCCGAAAACAGGAATGGCTGCATCGAAAGCATAGGCAGTAAGGGTAATACCATCGGCAGAATTTTCTACCCAGCTGTTGGTTACAATAATTGCCAGCGCCGTCATGGTACAAATGATGATGGTATCTATAATGGGGCCGAGCATCGCTACCAGTCCTTCACGCACCGGTTCGCTGGTTTTTGCCGCACCGTGGGCCATGGGAGCGGTGCCCAGGCCAGCTTCATTGGAAAAGGCAGCCCGCCTGACCCCTGTAATAATAATTGCGCCCAGAGAACCGCCCAATACCGCATTTCCTGTGAAGGCATCGGCAAAGATGGTTTTGAATGCGGGTATAATCTGGGAGGGATTTGAAAAAATGACAAACAGCACGGTAACAATATATACCGCAACCATAAATGGAACCACCCTTCCAGTTACGTTCCCGATGCGACGGATACCGCCAATGACCACAATGCCCACAATTACCGAAATCACAATCCCTGTAATTAAATCGGATTGAAATGAACCTCCCAGTTGGTTGGGTACAAGTATGGAGTCCCGGATCATCTGTGTGAGTTGGTTGGCCTGAAACAGGGGCGAAACCCCGATCATACCGACAAGTGAGAAAAAAACGGCCATTGGCCTCCACTTTTTCCCCAATCCTTCGGTGATATAATACATGGGTCCTCCCTGGACTTCGCCGGCAGAATCTTTTCCACGGAACATGACCGCCAGGGTACAGGTGAAAAATTTGGTGCTGATTCCCAGCAGTGCAGAAACCCACATCCAAAAAATTGCCCCGGGACCGCCCATGGTAATGGCAATTGCCACACCACTTATGTTTCCCATTCCAACGGTTCCGGCCAGGGCGGTAGAAAGTGCCTGGTAGTGCCGAAGCTGCCCCGGTTCGTTCGGGTCGTCGTATTTTCCTGTGAGAATTCCAACTGCATGCCCCAAATAGCGCAGGGGTACAAGCCGTGAATAAACCAAAAAGAAAAGGCCACCCCCAAGCAAAAGAATGAGAATGGGAGTGCCCCAAATAAAATTAGCGGCATTTATTATAAACTGACCCGATTTTTCAAGCATTCAGCAAAACGTATTTTTCAATTGGGATTATTTTGTTCATCGTTTGTTGATTCCATGAATATCCGGTTGGAACTGCCGGAAGGGAGTTTATTTTAACTGTACTTTTGCAAATACCGGCAAATGGTCCGAAGGAAACCGGTGATCGTTAAAATCGGTTAGGGCCGCGTATTTCAGCACTTTAATCCCTCCTTGTACAAAAATATAGTCGATGCGCCGGTCAAGGTTTGCATCTAATTTAAAACCATTGGATGTTCCAACGGGACCGTAAGGCGGTTCTTCCGAAACCTCCCGGCTGTCGCGCAGGTATTCTTTCAGCAGGGAAATGGGCTCCTGGTCGGGGGTCAGGTTTAAATCGCCGGTCAGAATTACCGGAAGATTTTTATTGTTCGTCATTTCCTTAATTTTTTTCCGGATAAGGCTGGCCGAGTTTTTCCGGGCTTCAACTCCAATATGGTCAAAATGGGTGTTGAAAACCATAAATTGTTTCCCGGTAACTTTCGATTGAAAATGCCCCCACGTGACAATCCGATTAAGCGCTGCATCCCATCCGGTACTTGGTTCTTCGGGTGTCTCCGAAAGCCAGAAAGTGCCTTGTTTCAATAAAATGAATTTTGATTTTTTGTAGAAAATGGGTGAATACTCACCGCCTTTTTCACCATCGTCGCGCCCAACGCCAAACCATTCGTATTCCGGAAGTCCGTTTTGCACATCCATAATTTGTTCGTGCAGTGCTTCCTGCAATCCAAATATATCAGCTTCATGAAAACGCAGCAGGCCGTTGGCCATTTCAATACGGTGAGGCCAGGCATTTTCCCCGTCGTTGGAGGTGTTATACCTGATATTGAAGGATACAATATTCATTTGTTGCGAAAATAGGATTGTGGGCATTAACAACAAAACGATGCTTACTATTTTTTTCATTATTGACAGAAATTAAAATGTTTGTAATCTGAATTTTGTTCTTTTCCTTTTACAATTGTATGGCGGAACTCACCGTTTTTGTTTAACACAAAATTATAACAAAAATCCACAATTTCATGAAAGTAGGCTGTCATTGGCCTGGATGCCATTTCGTGCCCGGCGCCACAAGTGGTGTGCAGCCAGTATGGTACATCCAGTTCATGAAGTTTTTTTGCCAGGGTGTGTGAGCCATGTAAAACAAGATACCCGGGCCGGTCTTCCGCGCAATAGTGGTGTGGTGCTGTGGCGTAGGGTACCAGGTTGTCGTCGGTTCCGTGGAAAAAGAGCGAAGGAACCGCTGATATTTTATTGATTTTCGAAGTATCCGGAATGGCTCCTGCCATGCCAATTACTCCGGCATAGGCTATTGGTTCTGAATCGTAAATAACCGGAGGTTCATACGCTGCAATAAGCACTGCTTCTGCCCCGGCACTGCTTCCGGCAAGGATAATTTTGTGCGGATCGATGTCAAAACTTTCCTGGTTTTCAATGAGAAAAGAGGTGGCATCCTGAATGTCATCTACTGCAGCTGCAAATGTTTTTTGTTTTTCAACGGCCGGGCAGTCGCAACCAAATGCACCTGGCTGGTTTTTCCTTGTTAATCGGTACGACATGGAAGCAACCACATATCCGTAACCTGCGAGCCGGTTACAAAATTTTACGATGCTTTTGCTGTCACGCTGGCCCTCCTGAAAACCACCTCCGTGCATATAAAGTACGAGTGGCCGATTCGAAACAGTATCATCTGTCGGGATATAAATATCCAGTTCCAGTTTTTTCCCTTCTTTCAGAATATAGGTGTGTGTTTCAACAGAAATCTCATGGGATTGCGGGTGAAGGAATTGTACCTGTCCAATGGAAGGATAGACAGCGAACAGGAGCAGCAAAATAAGGATTATTTTTTTTTCATTCATCCGGAATTAATTTTTGCGAATATAATTAATTTTTGCGTTGCCCTGTTTTGGTTCGGGGCAAGTTGTAATGATAAAGTTTTAGCGGTTTGGGATTTCAGCGGTGAGCAAAAAAAACGGGACCCGTTTAACCCGGATCCCGTAACCAAATGTCCTTTTTAAAACCAGATAGATGCTATTACACAATTGTAATATTTATCTTCCCAAGTTTTTTGATTCTGATTTCGAGAAGCAGATGTTGCAAAGATTAGTCCGTGATTTTAATTGTTTTGATTAACAGGTAGTTGTGTTTGTTTCTGGAGTTGAGGCCTGTTTCAATTTGGGACAAGGTTTTGAAATGTGGGATAAAAAAAAGGTTGTCTCAAAAAGTACAGGGAATTTAATTTTCCTTACCATCAGTAAGTGAAACATTTTAAATCACTGCCTTTCGGACAACCCTTTTTTTGGTAGTCGTTTTTATGAATTATCAGAAATGGTTGCGTTTTGTATATTTTGTATGCAATAATTTATGTGACAATTCACCCAGCGGTTCTTTCAGGAAATCCTTGTACAGCTTTTGCACTTCCGGGTTTAAGTGCGATTTCCGGATGGGCAGGTCGGCATCTTCGGCATAAATGGCCTCGGCGCGTTTTTGCCTGATTTCCGGATTTGTGGGGATGGGTTGTCCTCCTCCACCGAGGCAGCCCCCGGGACAGGCCATGATTTCCACAAAATGGAAATCGGCTTCACCTGCTTTTACGGCATCCATCACTTTTTTGGCATTTACCAGTCCGTGTGCCACGGCGCATTTCAGTTCCACCCCATCGAGAAAAGCCCACTCTTCTAACGGTTTTTCAATTTTTATGGTTGCTTTTCTCACACCTTCCAATCCCCTTACCGGGGTAATGTTCAGGTTCTCGAACGGAACATCCCGTCCGGTTACCAGCTCGTAGGCTGTGCGCAGTGCTGCTTCCATTACTCCGCCGGTAGCACCGAAAATCACACCTGCTCCTGTGGAATCACCCATGAGCCGGTCGTGTTTTGCCGGGGGTAGTTTGCCGAAGTCCAGTCCGGCCTGTTTGATAAGAATGGCCAATTCACGGGTTGTCAGAACATAGTCCACATCGCGGTAGCCGCTGTCGTGCATTTCGGGTCGGTTGGCCTCGAATTTTTTTGCCGTACAGGGCATGATGGAAACCGAAACAATGTTTTCCGGATCAAGGTTTCTGGCTTTGGCATAATAGGTTTTTGCCAGCGCCCCGAACATTTGCTGCGGCGACTTGCACGTTGAAAGACTGTCGAGATAATCCGGGTAAAGGTGTTCGATGAATTTAATCCAGCCCGGTGAGCAGGATGTTATCATGGGCAATGTTACATCTTTATCTTTGTCAACCAACGCTTTTTTCAGGCGCGTGAGTAATTCGTTTCCTTCTTCAACGATGGTTAGGTCGGCGGTAAAATCGGTGTCGAGCACCGAGTCGAATCCCAGTCGTTTGAGTGCAGATACCATTTTGCCGGTAACCCTTTCACCTG
>CAYRBS010000210.1:0-4720 GCA_964422335.1 uncultured Mariniphaga sp.
TGTTAACGCCCTCATCGGTACCCGATTTAGTGGTGATGAGCACTACACCAAAAGCTGCACGGGCACCGTAAATAGCCGCCGAAGAGGCATCTTTCAGCACCGAAATATCTGCAACATCTTCCGGTGTCAGCCGGTTCAGTTCCCATGCATCGGCAGGAACACCATCAATCAGGATCAATGGTTCACCGCCATTAATGGAAGTCATTCCCCTTATGTTAATTTGAGCAGCCTGTCCGGGCTCCCCACTTACAAAATCTATATTCAGGTTCGGGGCAACACCCTGCAACCCCTGTGCAATATTTACAATCGGGCGGCTCTCCAGTTCCCTTCCTTCCACAGCATCAACTGCCCCGGAAAGGTTCACCTTCTTCTGGGTACCATACCCCACTACTACAACTTCATCAATGTCAGCAAGTTCCGACTCCATCGAAACATTGATCTCATTTCTTCCTTCCACTGCAATTTCTACGGTTTGCATTCCTATAAATGAAAAAACAAGGGTGCCATCGGCAGGAACATCCAACTGGTATTCTCCGTCAACATTGGTTGTTGTCCCGATGGAAGTACCTTCAATTACTACTGAAGCTCCCGGAAGAGGTGCTTCATCCTCTGCAGAAACAACCGTGCCTTGAACCAAATGTTCCTGGGCCATTAGCGACATGGGCAGGAACAATACAAAAAACAATACCATTTTAAGAGCATTGCGGAATTTCTTTCGAACATTCTTTAACTCGTAAATAACTTTCATATAATAAATTTTTCATTAAAAATTCGTTGGCAAAATTGTATCAAATTGTTTTAACATCCTTTAAATATAAGTTAAAACATTGTTACATTTTCATAAAAAATTGAACGAACATTCAAATAAAAAAAATAATTTTCCAAAATGCAAATAAATTAATTATAAGTGTGTTATATGATCTGCTGAATACGGGAAAGTATTTATAACTTACTTTTAAACATACCAAACATTTGCTTGTTTCCATTTCGGCCGCCCCAATCTTCTGTTTATCATAAACAAGTGTCCTGTTTTTTGTTCATTTATTCAGCTTAGTGAACAATAAAAAAGGGAACAGCCAATTAGCAAAAAACCAGATTAAGCATAATCAAGAGTTTTATTCCGGAAATGTAAAGCCGCGATACCTGAACAATTTAATGATAAAAGTCATTAAATACCGACAGGATATAAATTTTTGTTTTTTAGGTGTCAAAAATGAATTATCAAAAAGAAATATCAAAAAGTCAAATTAAGATGAAATAAGATAGAAAAAGTTTCTATATTGGGGTTAATTTAGAAACCGCCGGAACATCAAACAGAGTGGGAAGAAAAAGTTTAAAAGACATAAGACAAAAAGAAATAGTTATTGCTTTTTACAAAGTGGCGAAAAAGGAAGGACTGGAGAATGCATCGATTGCCAAAGTTGCCGAATGTTTAAAAGTTAATCCCAGCCTTATTATCCACTATTTTAAAAACCGGAAAGAACTGTTGAATGCCCTTGTTGATTTTATTCTGAAACGCTACCTGGAAATATACAAGTTAGATGGAAAAATAAACTCCAGGGAAAAATTAGTCGCCCTGATAGATTACCTGTTCTCGCGAAACTGGCACCGGTTATTCGACGATGGTGTTTTCTACAGTTGTTACGCTTTGATTTACCGGAACAATTCCATTAAAGAAAAGTACAATCAATTGCATAAAACCTTACTGGACAAATTCTACCTGGCGCTAAAAGAAGCACAGGAGCATAATATTATCCAGGTTCAGGATGTCCGGCAAACTTCCGCTGTCATTTTTTCAATGGTTGACGGAGCTTACTTCTCTCTGGGGATGGTCCAAAACAAGGAAGAGCTGGAAGAAAAGGCAAGCCTGTACAAGCAGCATGTAAAAAACCTGCTAAACCTTACCGAATAACGCTCTTCTTCCGGCCCGCAAAAAACTTCAACAACCTGTTATTCACGGCTTAATCCGCGAGGTGGCGCCAGTTTTTGAGTTAGCCTGGAAACTACAATGATGGTAATTAAGCCGCTAACCATGGCAAGGGTCCTGAATGGGAAAAGTACAATCCCATCTTCTATCATCGGATAATCAATAAGTACAGGAATGCCCAGTGTGGGGTCTCCCCCGCCCATGCGCAGTATAAAGGCTACCAAAAAACCTGCAAATGAACCGATGGCATTGGCTTTTTTATCGAATAAAGCGGCTACCAACTGAGGGAAAAGCAAACTGTAAACAAAATCGCTGCACAAAAACCACAATGCATAAACACTTTTAATTTTCAGCGCTAAAATGGTGGCAGTTATACCAACAATCCATATACTCCGCTTAATAACCTTTGTTAATCCCTGGTTCGAAATTCTTGGTTTCACCAACGGACGGTAGATGTTCCAGCTGGCCATGGAAGAGGCCGAAAGGATGGAAGAATCGACCGAAGACATAACTGCGGCCGCGATGGCTCCCAGTCCAATGGTTGCAAGCACGCCCGGAGTAAGGTAACGAACAACATAGGGCAGGATAAGGGCCGAATCAGTGGGTGGTCCTGCGGCGCCAACGCTTTCCCATGAAGGAACCGCGGTGCCAATTATCCCAATCATGATGGCCGGAATGGCAGAAATAAAACAAACAACACCGGCAATTACCGACAACCTGACTGCGGTTTTGGGATTTTTTGTGGAAAGTACCCGTTGAAAATATACCTGCCAGGGAATTCCGCCAAAAACAAGCAACAATGCATTATCCCACCAATTAGGATAATAACTCCCCAGTGCTTCCCTTGTAGGAATAAAGGAAGCCATATCGCCCATTTTTACCTGGTAAATATCCCAGGCATTGTTCCATCCACCCACACTGCTCAATGCAAACGGAATAATTATAACAAGCCCCACCAAGAGAATCAACAACTGAACTACATCGGTTAAAGCCACTGCCCACAGGCCGCCTATAGCAGTGTAGGCAATTGCAATGAGCGCCGAAAGCACAATAGAAGTTTGCATATCCAACCCCAGGATGGTAGCAAACGTTGCCCCCAATGCTGTAAGAATGGCGGCTGTCCAGAAAATTTCGCCCAGAAGGGCCGGAAGGAATAACAAGGCCGACATACGGGTGCCAAAACGTTGTGCAAGCGGGTCAAGCATGGTTTTAAATTCGTAAAACCTCATTTTCCTGGCAAAAAACAACCCACCGATAATAAGGCTCAGGCTGTACCCCCAGGGCGCCTGAACCCACATCAACCCATACTGGGGATGATGGGTATATTCGGCCGTGCCATTAATGTAGCCCCCGCCAACCCAGGTGGCACTCATAGTAAAAACCCCAATCCACAACGGAATATTCCGGCCTGCAAGTAAAACTTCAGAAACGGAATTTTCCTTTTTTAGGCTACCGGCAAATGTTCCCATAAAAAAGATGATTGCGTAAAAACCAATCATGGAAACATAACCCGGCCAAAATACATTGGAATCAGTAAAAAAATAGAGATATAATCCAGCCAGGATTAACAGTAAAATAAGAGCAAAAGTAGGACGTAAATTTTTTATCAATGAATTTTCAGAACTCATTTATTCAATTTTAATTCAACTTCGCAGGCTTCAGCTGCTCTTTGCCGAGGATGATATCGGCAGCTTTTTCGGCAATCATTAACACCGGGGCGTAAATATTACCATTTGTAATGTACGGCATTACCGAGGCATCAACCACCCGTAAATTTTCCACACCATGCACCCTCAACTGGTTGTCAACAACTGACATTTCATCGTAACCCATTTTGCAGGTGCAGCTAGGGTGATATGCGCTTTCGCCTTCGCGGGCTACCCATTCGAGTATTTCTTCATCGGTCTCCACACTTTTCCCGGGTTCCAGTTCTTCTCCCCGTAATTCTTCCATTGCTTTGGTTTCAATCAATTCCCTGCTTTTTCTCACAGCAGCCAGCCAATTCCTGCGCTCATCAGGAGTTGAAAGGTAATTAAACAAAATGGAAGGATATTCATACGGATTGGCCGATTTTATTTTCACATGGCCCCGCACATCTGTGTTCATGGGGCCAACATGCAGCTGAAATCCGTGGCCTTTTGTGGGTACCGTTCCGTCGTACCTGATTGCCAACGGAAGGAAATGGAACTGAAGGTTCGGATATTCCTGGTCGTCGTGACTTTTGATAAATCCGCCGGCTTCAAAATGATTGGTGGCACCCGGTCCTTTTCTTCGGAAAAGCCAGTTGAATCCAATAAATGGTGCCCTCCACGGACTAAGTGACGGGTATTCGCTTACGGGTTTTTTACACCGCCACTGCACATACACCTCGAGGTGATCCTGCAGGTTTTCGCCCACACCTGGAAGGTGATGTACCGGCTCAACCCCTGCCTTTTTTAACTCATCGGCATTTCCAACACCCGACAATTGCAACAGGGTGGGAGAGTTGATTGCACCGCCGCAGCTAATCATTTCGCCGCCGTAAACTTTTTTCACTTTTCCTTTGTGTTTAAACTCTACGCCAACCGCTTTTTTCCCTTCAAAAAGGATTTTGTGCACCATTGCCCTTGTGAGTATCGTAAGGTTTTTTCGGTTTTTCACTGGGTGAATATATGCACGGGCAGCGCTCATGCGGCGGGCACGGTATATGGTTTGGTCAAATTTTCCAAATCCTTCCTGCTGTTCCCCGTTCACATCGTCGGTTAACGGGTAGCCGGCTTCCTGAACAGATTCAAAAAAGGCTTTAAAAAGCGG
>CAYRBS010000211.1:0-4695 GCA_964422335.1 uncultured Mariniphaga sp.
ATATTTTCATTCTCTCGGGTGTCTAATTTTTGTCATGTAGGTTTCATTTTTTTATATTCGTTCATTAACTTAATTTAATACTGTATAACAATAGCCCACAGGGGAAACCCCTGTGAGCTATTTTTTTTATTGGTGCACTAAACTAAACTACTAAATTTTATTTAACCAATTTCATCTAGTATTATTTAAGAAATTAAATACTAATTGGGTGGGAAAACATCCTGCAGCGGGTGCCCATAAGGTAGTCCGGGTCGCTTATCCCACCATACTTTGGTATCTAATTCATCACCTCCCAAACGTGAAGCTGCTTCCCTGACATTATCTTCATTTTTAAGATATTCATCTTCCGGATAGGTAAACCTTCTTGGAATATGATCAACAACACCTACTTCATCACCTATCCATACTTTAGGATAACCTGTTCTTCTCATTTCTGCATATCCCTGATGACCCTGGAAGTACATTGATATATACTTCTGGGTTACTATCTTCTCGAATTGTTCTTCTTCAGATCCACTTAAACTTCCCACATCCTGATTCAGAAAATTATTAACGTCATCTTCAACTACATTATATTGCCCCATTGAACTTTGAATTCCCAGAAGATACATTTCTTCGGCATCTTCACCAGTAATATTGGCAAAAGCGGCTTCAGATCTTAAAAAATGCACTTCTGCAGCATTTAACACTATAATCTCATAAGTTTCATCCTTCAAAAGGGGACCTACACTGGCAACCGTATCTTGCCCATAGGGCTCTTTTTGTTCCTGGGCAAGTTGGATTGGACGTCCCCGATAGGAAGTTGAATCAACTTCAGCTGGTGTAAAAAAGACGGGCATCCTCGGATCATCTGTTGGAATCATTACGTCTGTTATGGCAAATCCCACAAACATGGGGGTGATTGCGGTCTGTTCCCTGTTCCAGATAAAATTAACATTGTCTGAATTTTCTGTCTCTCCGGGTCGTAAAGTCTCCAACGATGCATTTTCGCTGTTCTCATCAATAAGAGGAGCATTAATAACATCTGATATGTGCTCCGATGCCAAAGATTCATCCGCAAAACGCGCACGAATTGCCAGTCTTAACCGTAATGAATTGGCAAATTTTTCCCAGCTTTCCGCATCACCCTGATACAATATGTCGGCATCATCAAATGATAGCTGATCTCCCTGGGAACCTAATTGTTCTGCAGCTTCTTTTAATTCATTGAGCATATCGGTGTAAATAGCCTCCTGGGTATCATACTTGGGTTGATTAATGACATTCTCAACATCCTGTGCTGCTTCAAAATATGGAATATCTCCATAAGCATCGGTCATCATATGATAAACCCATACCTTCCATATTCTTGCCATCGCATGTTGGTCCGTTCTTTGCGGATCATCGGCAGTCAGGCGCATCACCTCATTAATATTGACGACATAACTCCTGTACCAGTTGAAAGGTGAAGTATAGTTTATTGGAGTAAAAAGGTTTCCGCTAGCCTGACTGGCATAATATTGCGAGAATTCACCAACTCTTCCGGCGGTATTTTCATAAGAAGCAAATATTGAGCGTTTTAATACACTGGTAAATAATACTGAAGGCCGAACACTCTCTTCCGTCAGTAAAGTCGGATCGGTATTCAGTTCCTCAAAATCACCTGTACAGGCACCTACCAGAAGTATTATCATGATTGATGCTGTAATCTTTTTTAATTTTTTATATAGTTGCATATTATTTATTCTTTGATTTATTAAAAGGATAAGGATAAGTTAAAACCAATGTTCCTTGTCGGAGGAAGTCCCCTGGCCTCCACACCTTGAGCATAAGCTTCCGTGTTAAATGCTGTTTCCGGGCTAATGCCCATTTCTTTAAATTCCGGATCCCTGTACAGGTAAAAAAGATTTCTACCCACGATCGAAAGTTTAGCATTCGTAAACGGAGTTCTTTGTAATAAATCCACCGGGAAAGCATATCCTAAAGTGACCTCCCTAAGTGTCAAATAATCGGCATCAATGACCATTGTTTCTGCAATTCCACCCCATGGCCCCTGTTCGGCATAATATTGATGAGAAAGTAGTGCTATATCATTTTCTCTGTATGTTTTGTCACCTACAACAATATCGCCTTCCGGATCTTCTATAACACCATCAACAGTTAAATCCTCCGGATCCCTTGGTTCCGTAAATTTACCAGTCCCCTTTGCCATTTGGTCATATTTACTGTACGAATAAATCTGTCCACCGAGTCTAACATCCAGCAATGCACTTAAAGATACCCCTTTATATGAAAAAGTATTGGTTAAACCACCAAGCAGGTCAGGTTGGATATTTCCCAAAACTGTCATTTCATCTGATTTCAACCATTTCCCTTGATCAGAAACGACAATTTGGCCAGCTTCATTTCTCTTTTTTTCATACCCCACAATATTTCCATAAGATTCACCTACTCTTGCCTCGATAGTACCATCACCACTTAAAAGTGTATGGCTGTCGATGCCGGGCGCCAAAGAGATTACTTTCGATTTATTATTAGACACATTGATGTTCATATCCCATGTGAAATCTCCCAAATCAATAATGGTGGAATTGATCATTAACTCAAGTCCACGGTTTTGTATCTCCCCGGCATTGATCATTCTGTTACTAAAACCTGTTGCTGCTGATACCTCTATGGGGATAATTTGATTTGATGTAGATTGATCATAATAGGTAAAGTCAATACCCAACCTGTTATTAAATAATCTCAAATCCATTCCTACTTCATAGGAAGTTGTCAACTCATTCTTCAAATCTACCAAAGGAATTCTACTATTTAATGTTGCCATACGTAACCCATCAAAAGAAATTGAACTATATGAATAACCAGCCTTGGTTTGATAGGGATCGGCATCATTACCGGCTTCAGCATAAGATGCACGCAGCTTCCCAAATGTAATAATCCCCGGATTAATATCAAAAGTCTCTGTGAATATATAGCTTGCACTAACAGAAGGATAAAAGAATGATTGATCGTTAAGCCCTAATGTAGATGACCAGTCATTCCTACCTGTTACATCAAGAAAAAGAAAGTCTTTGTAACCCAATTCACCCGTAAAATACACGGAATTAATTTGTTTTCTCCTTAAGTAATTTCTAGGATATACAAGTGATGCATAATTGATATGATATAACTCCGGTACGTCCAGATTTTCCCCCCTTACTTCAACAACTTCTTGTTCTTTGTTTAAATGGTTGGCACCTAAAGAGAATGTGCCTGAAAAGTCACTGGATAAATCGCCTGTTGCTGTCAACAACACATCGCTGTTTTCCTCCTTTACATTCCACATAGTATTTCGAACCTGTCCGTTTCTATTCGCTGCTCCGGGTGTACCAAACGGAGTCATTGCAAATCTCCTGTCCGTATAAAAGTCAGTACCTGTTCTGGCCTGAACGTTTAACCAATCGGTAAACTCATACTGAATCCGAGCCATACCCATAACTCGATCCCTGGTATCATTGTTTTTATATTTCTCGGTAATCCAATAGGGATTGTAAGGTGAACCGGATTTATAATTCTGCATACGTCCGTCCTCTTTTGTATGGTCCTTCAACCAATCAAGATCAACGCTCCGTGCCAACACTGCCAAGCTTGCCGGAAGGTTCTTAAGTGCAATACCATTTTGAACACGGTTATTTCCTTCCTGCCTTGTATAATCGATCTTCGTATCTACAAATAATTTTTCTGAAATCTGGGATGAAGCCCTTAAGGAGATGGATTGTCTATCCACTGTAGAATTAGGAACAATACCTTTATTGCGCATATCAGAAACAGAAAGTCGGAAAGTACTTTTTTCTGTCCCGCCAGAAATTGCAACCGTATTGGATAAGGTACTACCGGTTCGGTAAAAATTTTCAACATTATCCCTTGGTTGTGGTGAATAAGATTGCACCCCCCACTCCGGAGCATATGCGTAAACAATTGGCCGGCCATCCATACGGCCACCCCACTGGTCGAGCAACCATCCCGGCCAAACTGAAACCTCCTCGCCATCTACGGTTCGTGTACCAAACATGTCATAATTATCGTCATAACCTCCACCCCATGTATTTTGAAAGGTTGGATGCACGTTGGGATTTTCAAAAGTATAATTAGAATTCAAGCTAACACCTATACCTCTTTCTCCTTCCCCGGTTTTTGTAGTTATTAATATAACCCCGTTTGCTCCTCTGGCTCCATACAGGGCGGCAGCACTTGGTCCTTTAAGCACGGACATGCTTTTAATATTATCCGGATTAATATTGCCAATTCCATCTCCATAATCAAATCCGTCAAAACTATTTGGTTGATCGATAGTTTGATTATCGATGGGTACACCATCTACGATAAATAACGGTTTATTATCTCCGGTTAACGAACTGGCCCCACGAATCGTAATATAAGAAGAACCACCTGCTCCCCCGGATGAAGAAGAATTAATGTGAACCCCTGCAACTTTTCCCTTTAAAGAATTTGCAACATTGGCCTCCCTGGCCTCTGCAAAACTTTCCGTTCCAATCTCCTGAACGGAATAGCCTAAAGACTTGCTTTGCCTTTCAATTCCAAAAGCTGTTACAACAACCTCGTCCAGTGCCTCGGTTGAGGTTTTAAGAACTGCATTAACAACATCAGATGTGCCAATGTCAACTGTTTGTGTCTCCATTCCCACAAAAGAGAATGTAATAGCATCTCTGC
>CAYRBS010000212.1:0-4693 GCA_964422335.1 uncultured Mariniphaga sp.
TTATTAAAATCTATGAAAAAAAGTTGAAAAAGTTAGTATTTAAATACTTCTCCGCCAGCCATTACCTGTTTTGTGTTTTCGTTGAAGGTGGCACGCTGGCTGGTGCGTAATGCCGGTGTTACCATAATATGGGCAATGGAATGGCTGTAACCGGCTTCTACGGGTGCATCTGATTTCACTGATTTTCTATATAGCCGGTTCCCATCCTGGTGCATATTCACGGCTCCACAACTTCATGGCGTCGCGGTCGAACATACGGCCGGTTTTTTCATCAATATCAAATCCTTTTCCAATGCGGTATGCAATATTGGAATAATGTACCATAGCCATGCTAATATTTGCATCGTCGATGGGTGCGTTCAATTTTGCCTTACCACGTATTCCATCAAAAAAGTTCATTACATGTGCCGTTGACATGTCGCCGCCGCCGCCAAGGGCAGTTCCTGCTTCGTTTGATGACGACTTGCTGTCTTTCACTACTTTTCCTCCGCGATCGTATAAAATGTACTTGCCGCGATCAACAAAAACAGCGCCTTCGCTTCCGTAAATAATGGTACCCCGGCCACCACCGTAAGTATCGTAAGCGTTCCGGCTTTTGCCATCCCATTTTATAATTTTATCACCGGAGAAACGGAAAGTAGCATCCATGGTGTCATACATTTCCCAACCGTCGTTCACAAAATGACGTTTGGCAGCTTCTACCTCCACGTTAAGCGGCAGGTCAGCCTGCAATGCCCAGCGGGCAACATCCAGCTCGTGCGTAGCGTTATTTCCGGTTTCGGCAGTTCCGAAATCCCAGCCATACCAGTGCCAGTTGTAATTCCAGGTTTCCTCTGTGTAGTCACGCCGCGGTGCCGGCCCCTGGAACAAATCCCAGTCCAGCCCATTTGGCACAGGTGCACTTTTTTGCAAAGGCACTTCCCCCCGTGCGCTGGTATAAAATGCCACCGCTTTGTATGGGGTTCCGATAACTCCGTTATGGATTTCCTTAATAATTTCAATGGTGTGACCCGACGAACGTTGCTGGTTACCCATTTGCACCACTTTGTTTAACTTTTTAGCAGCTTCTACCAGCAGTTCGTTCTCAAACATATTGTGACTGCTTGGTTTTTCCACGTACACGTGTTTTCCGCCTTTCATGGCTAAAATAGCCCCCGGGGCATGCCAGTGGTCGGGTGTGGCGTTGATCAATGCATCCACTTTCGGATCGTCAATCACTTTACGGATGTCGTTTTCCAGCTTGGGTTTGTAGTCGATGTGTTTCGAAAAATTCTGTAAAGCCCTTTCACGCTGGCTTTCCATCACGTCGCACAAATAAACCAACTCTACATTGGACTCTTTTTTTGCAACAGGTGCATAAAAAGCACCCAGCCTGCGGCCCAGCCCTGCAATGGCTACATTTAACCTGTCGTTTGCGCCAATAATCCGGCCATAACTTCTTGCCGACATCCCCATTGCCGACCCTCCAACTGCCACTCCGGTTGCACCGGCCGTAACTTTCTTAATAAATTCTCTTCTGTTTGAACTCATACTATTTTTTTGTTAAAATTCTACAACATAGCCAACACCCCTTTTGTATAACCAAACGATTCCATCATCCCGGGCAGTGGATCATTGGACTCAGCCTCGTATTCGAGGGCAAGAGTTCCCTTGTAATCCATTTCGACCACTGTTTTCATGAAGGATGGAAAATCAATAACACCGCGGCCAATAATACAGGTGCTGCCATCGGCAGAAGCTTTCGTTACGTCTTTTATATGAATATCGTACACGCGGTCGAAAAAGTCTTTTACATCCTGTTCAGGATCGCGGTTGATGCGCTTGGTATGTCCGATATCGATGCAAAGCCCCATTCGTTTATCCAGATTTTTAATGAGGTTGTAGGCACTTTCCGCACTGGGGTACAGGTCATCGCCCGGCCCGTGGTTATGGATAGCCAGTTTAATATCGTACTGTTTCACTTTCCCTTCCACGTACTCAAGTAACTCGTGGTTGGGAACCCCCACAATCATATCCATCCCGGCGGTTTTGGCATAATCAAACGCCTGATCGACCTCTTCTTTGGTTTTCATGTAAATAACCCCACCGCCGTATAACGCAACCCCTTTTTCATTACACAAGGCAACTGTATTTTTTATGGTTGTTTCGTCTGAATCGAGTGGCAGGTGCATACTTTTAAAAGTTATACGGTCCACTCCGCAACGCAGGGTCATGTCCAGCGCTTCTTCGGTTGAAAATTGACGTAACGTATAAGATGCCACGCCTAATTGAAAATCAAATTTGCTCTTTTTTGCCGGAGTTCCTGAAGCTGACGCATTCGCCAAACCAGGAACGGTTGCAGCTGCCAATCCCATTCCGGCAGCTTTCAAAAAATTTCTTCTGTTTGTCATTACTGTAATTCTCTTATTTTAATACTTCTGAAATGCACTTCATCGTTGTGGTCCTGAATATGAATCGGACCTTCTTCGGCCATGCCAAATCCCTCGCGGTCGGCAAATTTACTTCCTGCTACCAGCTCGTTAAACGCTTCGCTTCCCCTTGTAAATTCCAGAACTTTGCGTCCGTTGAGCCAGTGTTCAGCCCTGTTGTCGGGGTAAAGTACGATACGACCGCGGTTCCATTCACCCGGTTTTTTAATAAAGCGGCCATCTTTTTCAGCAGGAATCAAATCATAGAGCGAGGCCAGTGTACGGTTTCCATCTATCCCGTTTTTGGCATCGGGGTGGTTTTCGTCGTCGAGTATCTGGTACTCCAGGCCTACGGAGGGCCCATTGTTGCCGAGGCCGTATTTGATGCCGCTGTTGGCGCCTTCTGAAAAATTGAAATCGAATTTCAATTCAAACGGTCCGAACTCCTCTTTGGTAATGATGCTTCCACCTTCTCCACCGGGCAAAACAGTCAACAAATCGTCTTTTACCTCCCATCCTTCTGAAGGGAATTCATCGCCGTCCACACTTTTGAAATTTTCCGCGGATTGACCGTCGAAAAGCAGTTTAAAACCCTGTTCCTTCTCCGCTTCACTCAGGTTATTGGGGAGAAGGTTGACCACATAAATCCCTTCGTTGGGAGATGGTTCCAGGTCTTCGGTTTTAATCCGGATATTTCTCCACTTTATCTGTCTGCCCGCCATCGACTCATCGCGGATAGAGTGTACCTGCAGGCCGATGAATCCTTCAGGAGTCATATCATCTATAACATGAGCGACGGGAACACCGTTCAACCATGTTTTAATGGACGGACCAATACACTCGATCCGGTAATGGTTCCATTCTCCGTCTTTAAAGGCAGATTTTGCATCCGGATTTAATTCGAGCGGATAAAGCCAACCGCGGCGGGCTTCATCATAAATTCCGGCACTCCAGGCCCTGTCAGAGGGATCCACCTCACACTGGTAACCATGTACCCGGCCATCCATATAGTCGGGATTACTTTCACTGCGGAACTGCATGCCCGAGTTAAAATCCTCCTCCAGGAACATCTCCAGTTCCAGCACAAAATCGGAGTAATTTTCTTCGGTACATAAAAACGAGTTGGGCGTATTTGCCACCGTAGTACCTACAATCATACCATCAACCGCTTCATATTCGGCTTCGCCGTTGAGCTGTTTCCAGCCCGTCAAATCCTTACCGTTGAACAGGTCGGTCCAGCCATCGTCCGGTGCGGAAGTGCATCCGTTCAGAAACAGAACGGTCGCGAATAAATACAGAATTTTATACATCTCTTATAAATTTTTAGTTTGTTATAATAATACCAGCTCCCCATTTTTCCGTGTACGAACACGGTATCTGCAAAAATAACTATTTTTTCAATGCATACGCAGATGTTGCATAACACAAATTTTTTAGGCTGTTGTATTCATTCCCGGCTTCAAAATACGTAAATCCTCCAGAAATTCCGATATTTGCAACCTCAACAGCTTATTTTTAGACATGCAGCCAATTATCATTATCATAGTTTATTTTATTGTCATTCTACTAATTGGCGTTTATTCCGCGTTCAAAATTAAAACTCCATCCGATTACTACGTGGCAGGAAAAAAAGCCGGACTGCTTCCGGTTTCGGGAAGTTTACTCGCAACTATTCTGGGGGGTTCAGCTATTTTGGGGACCATTGAATTAAGCCAGCAAACCGGATGGCCGGCATTGTGGTTTTTGTTTTGCGCGGCACTGGGGCTTTTTGTACTGGCACCGCTGGCAAAATATGTGCGTCGTTTCGGGAAATACACACTGCCCGAATTACTCGGTTATTTTTTCGGAAAGCGGGCAGCGTTTATTGCATCGGTAATTATTCCCGTTGCATGGCTTGGCATTGTTGCTGCTCAAATAATAGCTGCTGCAAAAATTATTGCCGGCCTCGAAGTAATCAACTACAACCTGGCAGCTGTTATTTCCGGTACCGTTTTTATTTTATACACCCTGATTGGCGGGCAACTGAGCATTTTAAAAACCGACACCCTGCAATCCATTCTAATTGTATTCGGGTTATCTGCGCTTACCTTTATTTCCTTACAAAAAAACGGCACCGAAACCCTCGATACACTTCGTGTTCAATCACTTTTTAATGAATCGTTTACCATTCTCGATTTAATCATCCTGATGCTCACCTACTCGGTAACTTTTGTGGTGGGTCCAGATATCTATTCCAGGGTGTTTTGTGCAAAAAATGAAAAAACAGCCACTCGCAGTACGCTGGT
>CAYRBS010000213.1:0-4685 GCA_964422335.1 uncultured Mariniphaga sp.
CGCCCCTACACCTCCGATGATTTTAACCTCTCTTTTGCTATCGGGTATCCGTTTTAGCCTGAACTATTCATAAATTTTTAAAAATATGAATACCGGAATTCCTGAAAATATTTTTATTTCTTATTGATTTTGGGAGTTCGTTCATTGGAATGAATTATTTTTTTGCATTTTTAGCCCCGCTTTTATTGACAGGTATAAAAAAGGATAAGAAATAAAGTATAACATAATACGGTTTCACTATGTCAAATCTTCCTACTAAACGTGATTCATTTGGCTCCAAGTTTGGCGTAATTGCCGCCACAGCCGGTTCAGCAATCGGCCTCGGGAATATATGGCGTTTCCCTTATGTTGCGGGAGAAAACGGGGGTGCAGCTTTCATTATTATCTATTTGGGATTTATTGTTGCCATTGGAATTCCGGTTATGCTGTCGGAATTTACCATAGGACGCAGCGCCCAGCGTAACGCTTTCGGTTCGTTCAGGAAACTCGCACCCGGCAAACCCTGGTACCTTATCGGGCTGATGGGGGTTGGCGCAGCATTTATGATTCTTGCCTTTTATACTGCAGTTGCCGGCTGGACACTCGAATATATTTACCAGGCGGTAATAAACGGTTTTGCCAATCAATCGCCCCAGCAACTGAATCAGATGTACAGTTCCTTTATTGGAAGTACCTGGCGCCCTTTAATGTGGTTTGCTGTTTTTATGGTATTAACTGCCATCATTATTATGGCCGGGGTTCAAAAAGGAATTGAAAAATATACAAAAATATTAATGCCGTTGTTGCTGGTTTTACTTATATCGCTGGTTATCCGCTCTGTAACCCTTCCCGGTGCCGGAAGCGGAATTGCCTTTTTATTTAAACCCGACTTCAGTAAAATTACCGCTTCAACCATTCTTGAAGCCCTGGGACAGGCATTTTTCTCGCTCAGCATCGGAATGGGAACCCTTATTACTTATAGTTCTTATATTCAAAAGAATGACAACATGGGTTCTACCGCATTCTCGGTGGCATTTGCCGATACATTTATTGCCATTTTAGCCGGACTGGCAATCTTCCCTGCTGTTTTTGCATTTGGTATAGAACCCGGCTCAGGAGAAGGTTTGGTTTATATTACCCTGCCCAATATTTTTCAGAAAATGCCCGGCGGATACGTTTTTGCGCTCATGTTCTTCCTTTTATTGGGAGTGGCGGCACTCACTTCTACCATCTCGGTTTTGGAAGTGATTGTGGCCTTTTTTGTTGAAGAACTAAAATTAAAACGGAAAGCGGCCACCTTGCTGGCAACCTTTTCGGTTTCCATTTTAGGTATAATGAGTGTCTTATCCTTTAGTTCCATGTCGGGGGCAAAAATTTTCGAGCTCACTGTATTTCAGCTGCTCGACTTTACTTCAGCAAATATATTGCTCCCGCTGGGAGGGTTTTTTATTGTTATTTTTGTTGCCTGGTTTCTCGGGCGCGATAAAGCCTGGGAGGAGCTGTCAAACAACGGCAAACTAAAAGCCGGTTATATCCCGCTGTACATGTTTATCATTAAGTTTATCGCCCCCCTGGCTATTGCGTTTATTTTCCTTCAGGGGGTTGGTTTAATTAAATTGAACTAATTGAATCCGGGAACAGGTTCCGGTCTTTCCATCTCATTTTCTTGCATTTGTTGGGCGAATTTGATATTTTTATAGTCATACAAATTATTCCCAATAATACACCGCATGAAAAATACCTTCAGGCAAATAGTAAAGGAATATTTTAATTTTTCAAAGAAAGACAGGAACGGGGTTATCTTTCTGGGAGTAATGATTCTTCTGGTCATTTTGGGACATGTTATTGTCGCCAATATTCGGGTTCAAACGGTGAGCGATTATTCAGCATTTGAAGAAGCGCTGGAAGCATGGGATGAGCAAACGACCCGCGACTCTGTTTCGCTTGAGTTATTTGATTTCGATCCCAATTCCATTACGGAAGAAAAGCTGGACTCATTGGATTTACCTGCCGACATTAAGAAAAATATTGTAAGTTACCGGTTGGCGGGTGGTACATTCAGGGAGGCTGCCGGGTTGCGAAAAATTTACGGGATGGACGACAGTATTTTTAATGCCATTGAACCTTTCGTTAAAATTGAAGCAGAGGTACACGAACCACGTCCGGAAAAAAAGCAGCTGCCGGAAGAAAAGTTAAATACGGGGAGTTTCGATCCCAATAAGGCCGGCGAAGAAGAGCTGGCCTCGTTTGGGTTTAACCCGCGGCAGTTAGCTAATCTTATAAAATACCGCGAAAGTGGAGGGAGTTTTTCACGCCCTTCGGATGTGTTGAAAATTTATGGGATAGACTCGGCTTTTTATTTAACCATCGAGGATAATATCCTTATAGAGAAAAGTAAAGAAACTGAAACTGAAACTGAAACGAAAACCAGAGAAAATAGCGAACCTCCTTTGCTTGTAGAGCTCAACCAGGCCGATTCGGTTGAGTTGACGGAGCTGCGCGGGGTGGGACCTGTTTTTGCCGGGCGCATTTTAAAGTACCGCGATTTACTGGGTGGTTTTTATTCAAAAAAACAGTTGCTTGAGGTATATGACTTTCCGGAAGAAACGTTCCGCGAAATCAGTCCGTCCCTTCAAACTGACACCCTTCTGCTGGAAAAAATACGAATAAATTTTGCAGACTTTTCCGAATTGGTGCGCCACCCGTATTTCACCCGTGAGCACGTCAGCGATATTTTAGATTATCGTAACCAAAACGGTCCATACAAATCACCCGGAGAGCTATTGGCCGCAGGTTTAGTCGATTCAACAACATTCAGGGCCGTAAAACCCTACTTGAGTTGCCGTTAAAAATGTTTAAAACGGTTACACTGTTTGGGAATTATTATTTTTTTCTTTTAAATTTGAAATACGATGAATAATTTCTAAATTTGCGCCTCAATTTTTAAAGACCGAATAGATATGATTGTAATTCCGGTAAAAGAAGGCGAAAATATAGAAAGAGCCTTAAAAAGGTTTAAGCGGAAATTTGAAAAAACCGGCGTAATTAAAGAATTACGTGAGAGACAGAAGTTTACAAAGCCTTCAATAAAGAGAAGGGAAGAAGTTAAGAAAGCTGCATATATAGAGAAGTTACAGCGTCAGGAAGACTAATAGGTGTTAGGGGTTCCTGGTGCCAGGCGAAAAGGTTAATGAATTATCAGGAATCATTTATCAGCTATTTGAGGTATGAGAAGAGAACCTCTCCTCATACGGTGGTGGCATACAAAAAAGACCTCGATCAGTTTGTGCTGTTTTGCACACATACGGTCGGGGAATTTGATGTTTACAGGGTAAATATAAAACTGGTGCGTTCCTGGATTGTTCATTTAATGGAACAACAGCTTTCGCCCCGAACGGTCAACCGTAAAGTTTCTACAGTCAAAGCTTTTTTCAAATTTTTAATGAAAGAGGGCCTGGTTGATAATAACCCTGCTGTAAACCTTCCTCTTCCTAAAATCAGGAAAAGATTACCTAACTTCGTTGAGGAGGATAACTTACACCACCTGCTCGACGATGGCCTGTTTACTGCCGATTTCAGGGGAATAAGAGACAAGCTGATTATTGCATTGCTGTATGGTACCGGAATAAGGTTGGCCGAGATGTTGAAGCTAAAGGATACAGATGTTGACACTACCGGTTACTTAATTAAAGTATCGGGAAAAAGGCAGAAAGAGCGGATTATTCCTTACCCGCGAAGCTTAAATTCCCTGTTTCAGCAATATGTTCAGGCAAGAGACACCGAACTTGGTTATACACCGGAAGTGTTGCTGGTTACTGAAAAGGGAAAACCGGTTTACGAAAAGTTGATATACCGGGTTGTTAAAAAGAACCTGGGGCTGGTAACCTCGCTGGAGCAAAAAAGTCCGCATGTACTGCGCCATTCTTATGCAACACATTTGTTGAATAAAGGCGCTGATTTGAACGCAGTGAAGGAATTACTTGGGCATTCCAACTTAGCTGCCACACAAGTTTATACTCATACAACTTTTGAGAAATTGCATAACATATACAAACAAGCCCACCCGAGGGGTTAACTAAAAAGTGTTACTATGGAAATTATTATTAATTCAGTACATTTCAACGCCGATAAGAAATTGGTGGATTTTGTGAATAAGAAAGTAAACAAGCTGGAAATGTTATTTGATGGTATTATTAATGCTGAGGTAACATTGAAGGTTCTTAAACCCGAAATTGCAGGGAATAAAATTTCTGAAATAAAACTTTCGATACCCGGAAACGGGTACCTTTTTGCTAAAAAACAGGCAGATACATTTGAAGAAGCAACTGATTTGGCTGTGGATGCCATACGTAAACAACTCGGTAAATTTAAGGATAAACTCAAGGGTAAATAAAATTCAATTTTTTGGCTTTAGAATTTTAGATTTTTAAAATAATATTTTTACATTTGCACACCCTTTTTGAGGGTCGTTCCAGAAACAGCTGAATTTAAAGTAGTTTGCTGAAAATTGCCCGGTTTTGCCATTATCGGTGAAAGCGGACGGGAGTTTATTTTTTTGTTAAAATACTTTGAATTTTTAAGAGGCTGAAAATTGCCCGGTTGTTTTTGATAAATTTTTGTAATTTTGCACCGCGTTTTGAGTGCGAAAATATTGCGGGAGTAGCTCAGTTGATAGAGCATTAGCCTTCCAAGCTAAGGGTCGCGGG
>CAYRBS010000214.1:0-4682 GCA_964422335.1 uncultured Mariniphaga sp.
GAGCCCGCAATGGCTACATAACATTCGTTTTCGATAGCCCGCGACCGGGAACAATAGCGCACCCGTGAGTAGCCGTTTTGTGTGTCGGTAAGAAACGGAACAAATAAAATATTCATTCCCTGCTGTGCTAAAATTCTTGATAATTCCGGGAATTCCACATCATAACATATCAGCACACCCACCGGGCCGCAGTCGGTTTCGAATACTTCAATGATGTCTCCGCCCGATAACCCCCATGTTTTAATTTCGTCGGGGGTAATATGAATTTTTTCGTAGGTTTCGTATGTTCCGTTCCGACGGCATAAGTAACCTGTGTTGTATAGTTTGTCGTCCCGTACAAGTGGAAAACTCCCGGCAACAATATTGATATTGTAGGTGATGGCCAGGTTTATAAATCGTTCACGAATTTCTTCCGTATATTCGGCCAGCTTCCTGATAGCCCCTGCATAGCCAAGGTGGTTGTAATCAGCCATCAGTGGGGCATTGAAGTATTCAGGGAAAAGAATAAAGTCGCTGTTATAACTGGCAACCGCATCCACAAAATATTCAACCTGGGTGAAAAGTTCATCAATGTTTTTGTAGAGGCGCATCTGCCACTGGATAAGTCCCAGCCGGACTACCGATTTATAACCGCTGGATTTGTCGGAATCTTTCTGGTAATATATATTGTCCCACTGCAACAGTACGGCATAATCTTTTGACTCTTTGTCGCCGGGCATGTAGCCTTTCAATATTTTTTTTACGTGGAATTCGTTGGAAAGCTGAAAAGTTAAAGTCGGATCGTATATTTCCTTGTATTTTACCTTTTGAATGTATTCTTTGGGAGAAATTTCATCAGCATAAAGGTGGTAATTGGGAATACGTCCGCCAAAAACAATCGCCCTCAGGTTCAGGTTTTCACACAGCTCTTTGCGTGCATCGTACAGCCGGCGGCCCAGTCGCAGTCCCCTGTAGTCGGGCGCGATAAACACTTCAATTCCGTACAGGGTATTGCCTTTTGGTGTGTGTGTATTAAAAGAATACTTGCCGGTAATTTCTTCGAAGGTATGGTCGTCGCCAAATAATTCATATTTGACAATAATGGATAATGCCGAACCAACAACCTCTCCATCAACTAATATGGCCAGTTGCCCCTCAGGGAAAATTTTCAACAGTTTCCGGATGTCTTTTTCTGTCCAGTAATCTTCCGGCCAGTTCACATAAGCTTCCAACAACGACTTTTTCAGTTCTTCGTAATCGTCGATATTGAGCTGCCTAAGTTCAACTTTTCCAATATTTTCCATGATTTGTGAGCTGCTATTAATGGTGTAAAAATAAAAAATGCCCGGTCACCCGGGCATTTTATTTAAGAAAAATTCTGAATTATTTTATCCGACTTCCCCTTCTTTAATCAGCCATTCGGCAATTTGAAGTGCGTTAAGGGCGGCGCCTTTTTTAATTTGGTCGCCTACGCACCAGAAGGTAATGCTGTTGGGGTCGGTAATATCTTTACGGATGCGGCCAACATAAACATCGTCTTTGCCGGAAACAAACAGGGGCATGGGGTATTTATTTTCTGCCGGGTTGTCAATTACCGATATGCCTTCTGTTTTTTCAAAGGCTTTATTCACCTGCTCAACAGAAAGCGGTTGTTCCGTTTCTACCCAAATTGCTTCAGAGTGTGCCCGGGCCACCGGAATGCGCA
This sequence comes from uncultured Mariniphaga sp., assembly GCA_964422335.1. Taxonomy (GTDB): domain Bacteria; phylum Bacteroidota; class Bacteroidia; order Bacteroidales; family Prolixibacteraceae; genus CAYRBS01. The sequence continues at coordinate 1,685 of CAYRBS010000214.1, forward strand.
CACAGGTAGCACTCACTTCGGCTTCGGTGTGCATAATTTTTTTCGTTTCCCAGTTCATTTTCATCTCTTCCTTGGTGTAGTCGTTATCGAGGAAAACATCAATGTGAGGGATGATATTCATGGCCAACTGGTACTGGAACTTATTGGAAGTAGGTTCTTTTCCTTCGGCTACATCTTTTACCTGCTGTTCCAGTTCAGCAATTCCTTGTGCGCCGGCACCGCTTGCTGCCTGGTAAGTGGCAACGCGCACCCGTTTAATTTTCGATAAATCTTCAATGGGTTTCAATGCTACCACCATTTGGATGGTAGAACAGTTGGGGTTGGCAATAATATTACGGGGACGATTTTTTGAATCTTCGGCGTTTACTTCCGGTACCACCAGCGGCACGTCGTCGTCGTAACGGAATGCGCTGGAATTGTCGATCATAATAGCACCGTGTTTGGTAATTGTGGTTGCAAACTCTTTCGATATTCCACCGCCCGCTGATGTAAGGGCAATGTCAATTCCCTTAAAATCATCGTTGTGCTTTAATTCTTTTACTGTTAATTTCTTTCCTTTAAATTCATATTGCTTTCCGGCACTTCTTGCCGATCCGAATAATACCAGTTCATCCAATGGAAAATTTCGTTCTGCGAGTACGCGGAGGAACTCCTGTCCCACTGCGCCGCTTACTCCTACAATTGCAACTTTCATTACTTTAACTTTTTTGTTAAACTCAATTTTTATTAAAATTTATTCCCGTAAAATTACTAATTTGCTATTAATTGTTGCAAGATGATTCGTATTATTCTGAAAATCTTAACAATCAGTTTGCCCTGGATCATTTTTCCGGTTAGCGCACAGGAAGTCTGGCATGAAGCTTTTTCCGTTCCTGATAAAGGGGTATGGGGCGATGAAAACGGTACCATCCATACCGATTTTTCAGGAGTTACAACATGGAAGATTGAATATGCAGATATTGAATTAACCAGTCCTGATGATTATGCAAAAACAGTTTCAACTTCCGGTGGCAGGTTTGAGGTTCGCGATACTGACGGGGAAGTAAAGTGGTTGTCTGAAAAGATTGATATTTCTGAATATGAGGAGGTGAATATTGAACTGACGGCTTCTGAAACCGGCAGTGGAGCTAACACCGAAACCAAATACCTGAAATGCTTTTACCGGCTCGATGGGGGAGAGGAAGTACCTTTTCAGGAAAACGGGGTGAATGCCGGAAACTGGGGGTCGGCTGTGGCTAAAACGAAAGAATTAACCGGCGAAACATTACAGGTAGTTTGTCTCCTTTCAAACCATTATGCTGCCGATAAAGTTATATTAGACGAAGTAACCGTGTGGGAATTTATGGAGCCTCCGCCTCCTGTAAAACCATACGAAGTGGTTATCAACGAACTGATGCCCGATCCTTATCCGCCCTTAGATCTTCCCGATACTGAATATATTGAACTTTACAATACCCGCGATTTTCCGGTAAATACCGAAAACTGGGAGTTACGCATTAACGGAGTGGCAAAAAAGCTTCAAAAGAATATAATTGAAGCAGGAGGGTACCTCGTTTTATGTGCCACCGGATCGCTGGAAAGTTTGCAACCTTACGGAAATGTTTCCAATGTGGTGGGATTTCAGGGCCTGCTGAACCGCGGCGCTTTGGTTGAAATACTGGATTCCGCAGGAACCGTTATCGACCACATTGCATATAACGACTCCTGGTACGGTGATGATGAAAAGGACAATGGCGGCTGGAGTTTGGAACGAATAGACCCGCACCGCCACTGCAACCAGAAACATAACTGGAAAGCAAGCGAACACCCCGATGGTGGCACCCCCGGAAGAAAAAATTCGGTTTGGGGAGAAAATTCCGATGAAACCCCACCTTTTGTAAAATGGGCGGTGGCCGTTTCAGAAAATGAGATTGAACTGTTTTTTTCAGAACCCATCGACTCCATGATGGTAAAAGATCCGGAAAATTATTTGCTTGAAAACAATGGTAATCCCAGCCTCATCAAGGTTCATTCCCCTGAAGAAATAATTCTGCAGTTTTCATCCTCATTTCAGAAAAATAAAACGTACGTGCTCGAATTAAAAAACCTGGCCGATGAATGCGGCAATCCACTTGTTCAAAAACATTTTGAAATACAGTGGAATTCCATTGAACCGGGCGATTTGGTTATTAATGAAGTACTTTTCGATCCGTTTCCGGATGGCGAAGATTTTGTGGAGATTTACAACGTGTCGGACAAACTGATTGACCTGAGCGGGGTGTTCCTGGCCAACCGCGATAAAGAAATGGAATTAAACCAGGTTTATCCGCTAACGGAACGACGAGAAATATTGTTCCCTGGAAATTACCTGGCACTTACCAAAGATACCAATGCGGTTTTTCCGTGGTTTTTCATTGAATGTCCGGGTTGTTTCCTGCAAATGGAAAAGTTTCCTTCGTTTCCCAACGCCGAAGGGTATGTGGTTCTGCTGAATAAAGAGATGGAGGTAATGGATGAATTTTATTACACAGAAAAAATGCACACGCCGTTTTTAGCCGATAATGAAGGCGTTTCGCTGGAACGGATTTCCTTTTCCCAACTCACCAACGCTCCCGGCAACTGGCATTCGGCATCTTCGGATACGGGTTACGGCACACCGGGATACGAAAACTCGCAGGCGGGCGGGGAGCTTCAGGGAAAGCCGGTTGTCACCTTCGAGCCGGAGGCATTTTCGCCCAATCACGATGGCTACAACGATGAATTTATTGTTCGGTACGAAGTAGCAAAACCCGGCTACGTGGGCAACATCACCGTTTTTGATGCCGCAGGGCGTTTTGTGCAACACCTGGCAAAAAATGAAATCATGGGAACCAGCGGGGAATTTATTTGGAACGGCGAAGACGAAACCGGGAGCCGCCAGCCGCTGGGCGTTTATGTGGTAATGGTGGAAATTTTTAATGCCGATGGTGAAATTCACCGGTTTAAAGAAGGTGTGGTGTTGACGGATGTTTGGGAATAA
>CAYRBS010000215.1:0-1065 GCA_964422335.1 uncultured Mariniphaga sp.
GGGAGCCAATCGCTGCCTGGCAACGGCCAGCGGAACCACTGCGCTGCTGGTGGCGCTGCATGTTATGGGGGTTGATGCCGGCGATGAGGTGCTGGTTTCGCCTTACACTTTTATTGCCACTTACAATGTAGTTTTTATGAACAAAGCACTGCCGGTTTTTGTGGACACTGATCCCGAAACATTTCTGATAAATCCGGCTAAAATAGAAGAACGGATAACCGACCGCACATCGGCCATTCTTCCGGTGCATATTTACGGGTACCCGGTTGATATGGACAAGGTGAACGCAGCAGCCCGGAAACATAACCTGAAAGTGGTGGAAGATGCCTGCCAGGCCTGGCTGGGCGAATACAAGGGCAAAAAGCTTGGTACACTGGGCGATTTGGGCTGTTTCAGTTTTCAGAATTCCAAAAACCTGCCCGCCGGCGAAGGGGGCGCCGTGGTGGGAAATAACGATGAATTAATGGATCAATGTTATTCCTTTCATAATTGCGGGAGGCCGTTTGGAAGCGTTCAGCGTACTTCCGATTACCCGGTTCGCGGAAGCAACCGCCGGATGCAGCAAGTGCAGGCATTGATACTGCTCTCGCAAATGAAGCGTATTGAGAAAGATGCAGCTATCCGCCAGGAAAATGCCACTTACCTCGATCAAAAACTGAGGGAAATTCCGGGAATTCATCCTGCAAAAATGGTAGAAGGCAATAACCGGTCGGCCTATCATATTTATCCGTTCCGGTTTGTTTCGGAAGAATTTGGAGATGTTACACGGGCAAAGTTTATAGAGGCGTTGAGAGCCGAAGGAATCCCCTGTTCCAATGGGTACGGGCAGCAAAATAAGGACGGGCTGATTGAAGATGCGTTGAGCTCAAAAGGATACAAGCGGCTTTTTTCCGAAAAAAGGCTGAACCAGTGGCGTGAAGAAAACCAACTGCCCGGAAACGACCAGCTCGCCCGCGAAGCTGTGACTTTTTACCAGAGCGTTTTGCTGGGAAGCAAAAACGATATGGACGACATTGTAAATGCCATCACAAAGGTTTATGAAAACCGGGATGCGTTGCTTTAATG
>CAYRBS010000215.1:1165-3123 GCA_964422335.1 uncultured Mariniphaga sp.
AAAAGGAGGAGAGTAGCAGGAGTAAAGATAGTTTATGCAACGAATGTTTTTATTTTTTTGCAGGTTGTCAGCCTGATTTTTTTGAAAGGTAGCTCAGCACAAACTGAGCCGGTGGAGGGTATCCGGGACAAAACACCCGGTGTGTATGCTTTTACCGATGCCCGCATTGTCCAGTCACCCGGCCAGGTAATTAACAGGGGCACCGTAGTTATTCGAAAGGGAGTCATCGAATCCGTGGGGCGCTCAGTGAAACCACCACCGGATGCACATATCGTCCATTCCTCCGGGAAGACTATTTACCCCGGCCTGATTGAGATGTATCTGCCCATGGAAGATTCTGCCGGAGAAAACAAACCACCGCGTTCCTCCTCTTCCCGCCCGGGGCACTGGAACGAGCATGTGCAACCGGAGCGGAATATTCTCACTGAACTCCGGGTGAATTCTTCTCAATGGAGTAAACTCCGGTCCGCCGGATTTACCACAGCGGTGGTACTTCCGGATAACGGTATTTTTCAAGGAAGCGCGGCAGTGATTACCCTGGGTTCGGGAGCATTCAAGTCGCAGATACTGAAAACGGAGGCAGCCCAATCCCTCGCTTTCCGTCATGGCGAAGGCCAAACCTATCCTGGCTCTCTTATGGGGTGTGTGGCTTTAATCCGTCAGACACTCCTGGATGCCCGGTGGTACAATCAGGCAATGGAAGCTTCTACTTCGAACACGGACCAGCCCAAACCGGAAACCAATTATGCTCTTCAAGTTCTCTCAAAACACATGGAGCAGAACACACCATTGTATTTTTCGATAAACCACCGGAATGATCTGCATCGGGCACAGCGTATTTCGGACGAGTTCGGTATTCCATACTGGATTCGCGGAAGCGGACATGAATACTGGGAGATCAGCGAATTGCAAAATACCTCTGCCGCACTGGTGATTCCGGTGGATTTTCCCGAAATCCCGCCGGTTGAGGATGTGGAAGGTGCACTGGATGTGTCCCTCAGCGATTTGCGGCACTGGCGTTACGCTCCTGAAAACCCCGCCCGGCTGGCAGAGGCCGGTATCTCGTTTGCCATCACAGGTGACGGGCATTCAGGTGCTGACCAGTTTTACACTCACCTCCGGGAAGCTATCCGGAATGGCCTCACAAAAAAGGACGCACTGGCAGCTTTGACCACCGTTCCCGCTGCCTTCCTGGGGCTCGAAGATCAGCTGGGAACCATTGAGGAGGGAAAAATTGCCAATCTTGTGGTAACCACCGGGGATATTTTTGCCGGACAGACTGCCATTCTTGATGTCTGGATTCAAGGAGAACGGCATGCAGTAACCCCCGAACCACCCCGGGAACTTCGAGGAAGCTGGAATCTGACATTTAACCCCCCTGATACCGCTGCGATTGAGGGTCAACTGTTGGTCCAGGGAGCATATCCAAAACATACAGCCCGGTTCTCGGCCGATACCCTGACCATCACTGTCCCTAACATATCCCTGACCCAACGGCGGCTCACCTTTCATTTTGATGGCGAATCACTGGGGATGCCGGGTATGCTGAGGTTCACCGGCGTGGCTGAGGATAGTGTTCTTTCAGGAACCGTTGCTCTCCCTGACGGGGATCATATCCCATGGTCAGCGGCAGTCGGTAATCCCGGTTCCGCACCGGCTCAGGAACCTGGCGAAATGGAATCGGATCAGGAAAACATCACCCTTGAACCTCTTCCGGCACCGGTGCCTTATGGACGGGTTCAACCTCCTGAACAACCGGAATATTTGTTGGTACAGAATGCCACCATCTGGACTTCGGGACCGGAGGGCCGGCTTAAGCAGGCAGACTTACTGGTTGAACAGGGAAAAATTGAGGCCGTGGGGAAAAATCTCAGGGCTCCTCCCGAAGCGAAGATTATCGATGCTACCGGTAAACACGTAACTCCCGGTCTCATCGATGCTCATTCCCACACCGGATT
>CAYRBS010000215.1:3223-4682 GCA_964422335.1 uncultured Mariniphaga sp.
TGTCGGCTTATACCCGTTGTGAACAAACCTGGATTGATGGCCGAAGGTACTTTGACCGGGCAGAGGATCTTCAGAGGCAGGAAGCCATTAATGAGGAGCGGAATCGACTCATTCAGCGTGCATTGACCATTGAGAAAAATAAAAAACGGAAATAAAGAAGGAGGTGAATAATGTTCATACAATTACAAGACATAAAGAAGAGAATTTTTTGGTTTAACCTTCTGTTAATAATTGTTTTCAATGGAAGTCTTTTTTTACAATTGGATGCTTCTGATCAGATCCCGGAGCCCCCGCAGGATCAACCGGTGGTGCTGCAAGGTGGCACCATTCACCCGGTGGGTGCTCCGGTTATTCAACAGGGGGCACTTCTTTTTTCGGAGGGAAAGATCGTTGAACTTGGACGTGAGGTAGATGCCCCACCGGACGCTGAAATTATTGATATCACTGGTAAACATGTGTATCCCGGACTCATTTCCGCAACTTCCACGCTGGGACTCGTGGAAATTTATCACATCAGGGCTACCCGGGATTTCGATGAAACCGGTGCCATTACCCCGGAGGTTCGGGCAGAAGTTGCCGTTAATCCTGACAGTGAATTGCTTCCGGTCACCCGGTCTAACGGGATCACCATCGCCCTGACTATTCCCCAGGGTGGGTTGATTTCCGGCACCTCCGCCGCCATAATGCTCGATGGCTGGACGTGGGAAGACATGACACTCCGGGCGCCGGTTGGCATGCATATCCGCTGGCCGTCCATGCGCATTGAGTACGGGGAAGCTGCTTCGCAATCCATCGATGAGCAGCAACAGTCCATTGAGAAACAAATGGAACAGATCCGGGAAACATTTCGGAACGCGCGGGCTTATCGAAAGGCTGTCAGAACCGGATCAGAATCAGAACCAAGCGCACATGAAACCAGTGTCCGGTGGGAAGCCATGCTCCCGGTTCTGGATGGAGATATTCCTGTATTTGTACATGCCAATGAGGTTCAGCAAATACAGGCTGCAGTGGACTGGGCGGCAGATGAAGGTGTGGATATGGTCCTGGTGGGCGGATACGATGCCTGGAGGGTAACGGACTTATTGCAGGCGAAGGGTATCCCGGTAATCCTGGAGGGCACAGGTATGCAGCTTCCTTCAAGGGGTTGGGATGGCTATGATACACCCATGGCAATTCCAAAGAAATTACATGATGGCGGGGTATCATTCTGCATCACTTTCGCCGAACACCCCTACGCTACCCAATTTCAGCGTAACCTTCCGTATGAGGCTGCAGTAGCGGCTGCCCACGGGCTCCCCCGCGACGAGGCGCTGAAATCGGTGACGTTGTACCCTGCACGGATATTGGGTATTGATGACAGGGTAGGTTCGCTGGAACCGGGTAAAGATGCGACCCTCATTATCACAGATGGTGATCCCCTGGAAATCTCTACCCGGGTACAGATGGAGTTCATCCAGGG
>CAYRBS010000216.1:0-4681 GCA_964422335.1 uncultured Mariniphaga sp.
AAGCGCCTGATTCTCAATAATCGGTTCCTCATCAAAATTCTCAAGCGATCTCTGTAGAATTTCTATCTTGGACCAATGAGAATATCCAGGGAAAAACAACCGGTAACTTAAGTAAGGATCGATTGTTTCCTCGGCAATATTCATGTAAATAGGCCGATACTTTTTTTGATGTTTTTTGTCATTACTAACGGAAAAAACCTGAATTTTTATTCTTGCCCCTTTTGAACTATCAAGTAATTTTCTCCAGGCCTTTTTAGGAAATTGAACTATTCCATCAGCAGAATGAATTGAAAATCGAAAATCATGTGAAGCAGAAGTAACAGTAACCTTAAATGAACTACCAACTTCTTTGATATTGAAATTCATAGGAGCAATATTCGGAGGTATTGTCACATCAATATACTCTGGGGAAATAACCGGCCTACGTTCAATATTTTGAACATTTTGGTAGTTTTCAGTTTTACAGCTATCAAAATAAAATATCCCAACAATTAACAGCAAGTAAATAAGTTTTTTAGTTGATTTCATCGTCAAATATTTAACCTTGAGGGAATCAATAACTATTTTGTTTATAACTGTAAATAAGATTCTTTTTCTTCGTGCATCAGAGAAGAATTATATTTATCATACAAAAATCAGCTAAATTTCATTAGGAACCACATATGGTTTACGGTATCTTCGTGTAAGCATCTTATCAGCTTCAGAATCGTTTGCAAACTTTTCGTAATCGCCCATGAACCTCAGTTCACGGTCTAACCGATAGGAAATATTGGCAAGTAGAGGAAGTGAAGAAGAATAGAATCCTTCACGAATATCGCTATGTAAATCTCCTGAGTTGCCAGAACGGATAACATCCAGAAAGTTAGCCCAATGATTCCCATTCTGACCACGTTCCAATTTTTTTGAACTTGCAAAAGGTTCTTTTTCCCTGCCACGAAAAGCATTCCACGTGCTTCCATAAATTTCAAGCCATCCCTCAGTACCAAAAAACAAGTTGCCAATTTCCTGACCTTCACTGCCTTCATGATTGGTAAAACGACCACGGGTTTCAAACTCAAGCATTGTCCCGTCGCTGTATTTAAATACGGCTGTTTGCATATTAGGAGTTTCCTGCGTGGTCTTATCCTGGCCGTAAGCTTCTACATCGCCATACACCATTTTCCCCGGAGTCCGGTCTTCAGGCTTAACTTCATCCTGCCTGAAACCATAAATCCCACCAGTGGAATAAACTTTTACGGGGTGTTCGTTTTTGTTGAGTCCCCAACGGGCAATATCGAGTTGGTGTGGACCGGTGTTACCTGTATCTCCATTACCTGTATCCCAATACCAGTGCCAGTTGTAATGACCCCGTTTTTCATTATATGGCCTCCAGGGAGCTGGACCTAACCAACGGTCGTAATGTAGGGTCTCAGGTGGTTCACTGTCTTTCGCCATACCATATGAATCACGTGCTTTGAAGCAAAGTGCCCGGGCCATAAAAATCTCTCCAATACCACCTTCATGTAAAAATTTAATTGCTTCCCTCACATTGGGTGATGAACGATTATTTAGACCAACCTGCACATGCAAATTATATTTACTTGCCGCATTAACCATTTTCCGACCTTCCCAGATATTATGCGAAACCGGCTTTTCAACATAAACGTGTTTTCCGGCCTGGCAAGCCCATATTGTTGCCAGTGCATGCCAATGATTTGGCGTAACAATTGAAACAGCATCAATATCTTTATCGTCAAATACTTTTTGCATATCCCATTCGGTTAATGGTTTTTCCCCGGTTTTGTCCAATACCATTTTCGATCGAGATGCAAAAAGCAGTTCATCAGTATCGCAGAGGGTTTTTATTTTAACATTATGGCTCTTTTGCAGGTTGCACCAATTATTAATATGAACACTTCCCTGGTTGCGAATGCCAATAACCGCAAGGTTAATGCGTTCGTTTGAACCCATTATTGAAGCATACGATTTCGAACTGAAACCCATACCACCAATGGCAATTCCCGCTGTGCCAATCGCACTTTTTTTTATAAAATCTCTTCTTTTTGTCATATGATTATTTTAATAATTTCATTAAACTTTCTCAGGAACCACATAAGGAAAACGATAATTTCGGGTCAGGTATGAATTTGCATCCTCATCGTTTATAAATTTTTCAGCATGTGAATTAAAAGTGAGTTTTCGTCCGGTCCGATATGAGATATTTCCCAGATGTGCAAATGCAGTTGACATATGACCTTCCGATATATCAGCATTCAGATCCTGCCATTTCCTTGATCTGACACAGTCAATAAAATTACTGAAATGGGCATATTCAAGGTCTCTAACCTTCACGGAATCATCGGTTTCGGCATCGGCAATATTTTTCAAAACAGGCATTTCTACATCTGAATCCGACATGCTTGGGCCTGGCTCGTCTTTAGTACCAAAAAAAGTTTTAAATTCCCCACCTCCCAAATACATCCATCCTTCAGTTCCATAAAAAAAACTTCCACTTTTTCCACCAAATTCAGGATTCGTATATAGGCTGCGAACTTCAAGTTCCATAATAGTTCCATCGTCATATTCATATGTGGCAACCTGAAGATTGGGGATCTCCTGATTTGAATCCCATCCATAAAAACCTCCTGTGCTATGAACCTTTACCGGATGAACGCGTTTATTCATTCCCCAACGAATAAGATCCATTGAATGAGTTCCGTTATTTCCAAACTCTGAGGTGCTGGTGTCCCAAAACCAATGCCAGTTATAATGAAATCTGTTTTTATTAAAAGGCCGGTAAGGTGCCGGACCAAGAAAAAGATCCCAGTTAACTCCTTCCGGAATTGGACTATCCTTTACGTGCCCAATATTTCCTCTATGACCATATACGATGCCTCTACCCATATAAATATCTCCCAACTTACCATCGTGTATAAATTTAATAGCCTCTGTGGTAACCGGGTTGCTTCTTCTTTGTGTGCCGGTCTGCACTATGCGGCCATATTTTCTGGCAGCTTGAACCATTTTGCGCCCTTCATCAATATTATAGGAAATTGGTTTTTCCACGTACACATCTTTCCCTGCCTGGCAGGCCCAAATGGTCTGTAAGGCATGCCAATGATCGGGTGTTGCAATTGAAATAACGTCGATATCTTTATCATCTAAAAGGTCACGGAAATCTACCACTGTCTTTGGTGTGTTACCTCCAAACTTTTCCACATTCTTTACTGCTTCCGGAAATAGTCTTTCATCAATATCGCATAATGTTGTAACCCTTACGTTGGGCATTTTACAATAATTCAGGTAGTGGCCTCCACCACCATATATGCCACCTTTGCCTCTTATACCCACAACGGCAACGTTGATGATGTCATTTGGGCTTTTGTTTGAAAATCCACTTTTTACAACAGGCACACTCAATATTAAGCCTGTAGCTGTTGTTGTGGTTGTTTTTAAAAATTCACGACGATTTGTTGCTTTCATGATTATGTCCCCCTAAGAATTTAAACTAAATAACCTGTTAATCTTGAAATAATTGGCAATTAAATAAAATAACATCAAAATTTCTGAAGAAGTTTGAAATAGAAAACCTTCAAATAACTAATAAGAAAACACAATAAATTATCCGATACACTCCTTTAACCTGTCAATCCATGCCGGAATATTTTCAAAAGGGGAGTCTTCTTCATATTCGAGAACCAGATATCTCCTATATCCCTCATTTTTAAGCATTCGCACGACGCGTTCCGCATCCGTGGTGACAGGTTTTCCATCTTTTACCGTTGATCTTACATTCACTTTTAACTGAACAACTACCGCATAGGGTATAATTTCCGCCATCTGCCTGTACCAATCTCCTGAAAAGTTACCTGTATCCAGATTGGCACCAAACCAAGGTGAATCAATTTCCTGAATGATCCGAATCACTTGCTCGGAGGTGGTGGGAAAACCTCCGTGGTTTTCAATGGCCAGTACAATTCCTTTTTCACTTGCATAATCTACACACTCTTGTAATGACGGAATGACCCAGTTATAAGCATCCTCCTCCGAATATCCATCGGGAATATTTCCTCCTCCAAAAACCCTGATGGATGGAGCACCAAGTATCGCAGCCTTATCAATCCATTCTTTTGCTTCGTTAATTTGTTCCTGTCTTTCATCTATATCAGGAGTAACAAAATTATTCCCGATAGCTGTCCCGCTGATGTTCAAACCTAAATGAAAACATTTATTTCTTAATCCAAGCAAATAGGAATCCTCTTCTGAATCGAAAAAATAGGAGGTAAGTTCCGTGCCATCCAGATTTAATTTATCGCAATAATCGATAAATTCCTCCATGGTTAATTCTCCGTTTCTGAATTGGGAATTGAAAGAATAGGCTGCAAGACTAAGTTTGATTCGCGAATCATTGATTTTAGCTTTTTGGGGTGAAGCAAATGCCTTTACTGGATTGATAGCTGCTAATCCAAATGCTATCGATCCCGATTTCAAAAAAGAACGCCGATCTAAAAATTGATTATTCATGCTTTTTAAATTTTTAAAAAAGAGTTAATATTAAATGAACCGACAATGCAAATATTTCGCTTCTATGGTTTTAAAAAAAACAACCATAAATTAATTGGGATAATTAGAAAGAACTAATTTATGGTTGTTTAATTAAATTTATCAATAAAAGCTAATAGTCCGGATTTTGTTTAATTAC
>CAYRBS010000217.1:0-4680 GCA_964422335.1 uncultured Mariniphaga sp.
CACTCTGCTGCGTGGCCAAAAACGGGTCCCCGACCCTCCGGCCATAATGAGGCAATAAATATCATCCATAATAATTTTCTTTCTTTATTTTTCGGAAATCTACAACATTTTATTCCGTAAATTGTGAACAGAATGGAAAAAAACAAACAACTCAGACTATTTTTGAAAGCGCTATTCGCAGACAGAATTTCAATCGCCGGATTATAACCCGGTTAAGCTAACCGGTCCCAGCAAACCTGCTTCTTTCACTTCCCATTCCGAAGCGTCAAATGGTTCGTATTCGATGTTTACAAAATTGATATCGTGGAATTTTTTCCAGTCCACACCACGGATATCCAGATCACGGATACGGTTGGCAGCCACATTGGTGACTGCTACTTCGAGCTGATTTTTTCCCTCTTTCAAATTATCCACCTTTATTTTAAACGTGGGCCCCAGCAAGGTCCCAACATCTTTCCCGTTCAATTTTACACGGGCGCAATCTTTCACTTCGCCCAGGTCGATTAATGCCGAAGCGGATGGTTTATTCCAGTCAAATTCGATCAAATACCGTGCGGTCCCGGCAAACCGGCTGGTCTGGCTGTCGCCCAGTTCAGTCCACGAAACCAATTTATCAGTGGTCACATCTCCCGGGTAAACAGGGCCCCCTTCCACAAAACTTATTTTCCACGTTCCTTCCAATTCATGGCGTTCCCCACTTTCATCATGATAGGTATGTTTGGTTGTTCTTATCTTATTACCGGTGCAGCGAATAAAAACCACCCTTTCCGGTTCCAATTGAACCCGCACCGAATTCCCCCGGTTTTCGGCCAGGGAAATTTCTCCCGTTTCCGGAAAATAAAAAAGGTACGAACTGGCCGGAGAACTGAGTTCCACCCATTCATCCAATCCACGGGTACTGCTGTTTAACACCATGTACCAGTCCTCGTCCTCCTTTTCCATTTTCAGGAAATGAAAGCCTTTTTCAACAAGGGATTTTTCTCCGGGAATTCCGCCTTCATCCAGTAATTCTACCGCATTTCCAACCCGCATTTCCGGATCGATAGCCGATTTTAAATCTTCCAGTTTTCGCTCCCGTTCTTCCAGGTTAAACATGCCGGGAACACTCCGGGGAAGCGAATCATCGAAATATACCCTGCCGCCTTCAGCTATAAAATCCGCCAGCACTCCCATGGTTTCCAACGGAATATATTTTGTTTTCGGAACTACAACTGCTTTGTATTTTGCATCCCCTTCGGTTACAATTTCACCATTTGTAGTTTCGCAGTTTAACAATTGTTCATCAGAAATATAATCGAACGTATAACCTTCATCCATCAGGTTTTGTGCAAGGCCTGCCAGCGGATAGTCGCTGAACCAGTTGGCATTGTCCCCGCTGTCGATATTCAGGCTGTTAAATATCCGTTTACTTTCTGATGCTGCCACATCGTAGTAAGGCCAGTAAATCAGCAAATCGTTCTGCGTGGCAGCTTCCTGTAAAATAGCCTGCGACCTTTCAATGTACTGAAAAAGCGCCGGCATTTCGGGCCACAACGGATTACGGTTATTTACCTGGGTGGAAGCATAAAACAGCCAGCCCGGCCATTCGGCATCGTCAGGTGAATAGCAGGTTCCGTGAAAAAACATGTGGTTGACACCCGCCATGAAAAAGCGATTGGTGGCACGTATCATATCCGATGGGGTAACCGTCCAGTGCTCGTCGAGCCAGGTGAAGCTCTCCGAAGAAACCAGCTTTTGCCCGGTTACATGCGCTGCCGACGAAGCAAATTTATTCACAAAAATATCCATGCTCCCCGGTTCCACCGTGCGGAAAATTTCGGTTTCGGGAATATCGCAGGCAGCATACAAATCGAGAATATTCCCCGGTGAACCGTGCGCCTGGTTGCGGTTCAGGCTTTGATGATTGTTGGCCCACTCCGTCATAGGTTCAATAAATGATTCCAACACCAAATCAGACAACGTTTCGCGGTAATCCGATTTTACGCGGGCCGCCATCTCCGCATCTTCTGAATCCCCCGCCAGCACGTGCAGGTTTTCAGCCAAATCGTAGCCGCGCCGTTTTTTAAATTCTTCGGTGAAATGAGTGGTGAAATCGCCCGTGTATTCAAACGAATCGTGAAAGAAGCAGCGAATCAACCCTTCGTCAATCCCCAACCGTTCCCAGATTTCTTCCAGGTACCAGTCCGTAATTTCTTCATTAAACGTATCGATGGCCCAGCCTTTTCCACCGTCGGAAGCCCGTTTTACCCTGTCGTGGTTTTTGAGCCGTTCAGCCACGTAAATTTTTCCGGCAGAGGGTGCAACAAACGGTTCTCCCTTCTCCGGAACGGTTACTTTTTCACCTTCATCCACAAACGACAAGGCAGCTGCATTTCCAATTTCACCGGGCTGTGTCCATGTTTCCCCTGCCTCCAGGCCAAAGGTGTGCATTCGTAATGACCACAATCCTTTTTCTTCGGGCACAAACGGACCGCCGCAACGCCAGCCGCTTCCCGGGGGCAGGTCAACACCCATTCCCAGCTTGTGCGCTTCGTCGGTTGTAAATTTCAGCATTTCCGAAAATTCGGGTGAGAGGTATTCAATAAAACGATCTTCTTCGCCTTTTACACCGTAAATCGAAGTAATTTCCACCCCGCCAATTCCGGCATCGGCCATTTCCTGCAATTCGCGCTGAATGTTTTCGCGGTCAACTGCATTGCCCGGCCACCACCAGCGGGTCCAGGGTTTGGCTTCGTTGGACGATTCAGGCCAGGAAACATGTTGTGTTGAACAAGAGAATAAGAAGAATGACAAAAGCAGGAAAAAAGAAAAACTTCGTTTCATAAGACAGTTGGTTGATTATTTCCTAAAAATAGATAATTCAGTTCAAACGCATAAATTTTCAGTCAGGTTTTATTAGTTTAGCAGGAACAAACCAGAACGTTCTAATCAGTAACTAAATTTTAAAAAATGACTTCGAGAAGAGATTTTCTGCAAAAAACACTCTGTATTTCCCCGCTAATTGCCTGGCCTGGTTTCATTTCCCGCGTTTTTAACAATGAACTTCCCAATGTCCTTATCATCGGCGATTCCATTTCAATAGGTTATACACCGTTTGTTCAGGAGTTGCTAAAAGGAAAAGCCAATGTTTACCGGCCCATGCTGGAAAACGGGAAACCGGAGAATTGTGAAGGAACCACCAAAGGGGTTGAACATATTGAAAGGTGGCTGAAAACTACCAGTCCGGGAGCCGGAGTTTCCAACTCCGGCAAAAATTGGGATGTCATCCATTTCAACTTTGGCCTGCACGATATTAAACACGTTGATCCGGTTACCGGAGAAAACAGCCAGAATCCGAAACACCCGCAACAAGCGAACCGGAGGCAATACAAAAAGAACCTTGAAATAATTGTTGAAAAGCTGAAAGCAACAGGTGCAAAACTCATTTTTGCCACTACCACACCTTACCCCGATGAAACAGGCGGACCGCTCAGAAAACCCGGAATGCCTAAAAAATATAACCGGGCAGCCGTTAAAATTATGAATAAAAACGGAATCCGGATCAATAACCTCCATGCCTTTATGATGCCTAGAATAGCCAAATTGCAGCGCCCAAACAATGTGCATTTTACACCGGAAGGGAGCAAGGCAATGGCGCAAAAGGTGGTTGAACGAATAAATGAAGCGCTTGATCCGGCTTATAATACAAAATTATAACCATGAATATTGTAATTCTCGATTCCGGATATAAATCCTACGATTTTGAAAAATCGCTTTTCGAAGGAAGCGGGTTCAACCTGAAAATACACCCCTCCTACGAGGGGGAAAAAGCCGAAAAAATGGAGTTTGCCAAAGAAGCCCACGGCATTTTGGTGCGGCACACCCAGGTGGACGATGAATTCCTTTCAAACATAAAAAACCTGAAAGCCATTGTGCGATATGGCGTTGGTTACGATAATATCGATGTGGATGCCTGCACCCGGTTTGGGGTAAAAGTGGCCAATGTACAGGGGTATGCCAGCCACTCGGTTTCCGACCATGCACTGGGGTTGATGTTGGCGTGCACCCGCGGAATGTGGAACACGAAAAAACAAATCACCACCGGCTTTGCCGCCCCACCGGTGGAAGATATTTTCGAATTACACGATAAAACGCTGGGAATAATCGGGCTGGGCCGGATAGGAAGCGCATTCAGCAAAAAAGCAGCGCCCTTGTTTCAGGAAATTATCGCATGTGACCCATACAAACCTCAGCACTATTTTGACAACCTTCGGGTACAAAAAGTCGCTTTGGAAGAATTGCTGAAAAAATCAGATGTAATCAGCCTGCATTGCAATTTAACCGGTGAAACCACCCACTTGTTAAACGGTGATACCTTCAAAAAAATGAAAAAAAAGCCGGTAATTCTCAACACATCACGGGGAGAAGTAATTGACGAAAAAGCTTTGTTACAGGCGCTTACGAATGGACAAATCCACAGTGCCGGCCTGGATGTTTACGAAAACGAACCGGTAACAAAAGCACAGGATGCACTTATCAATCATCCACGCACCATTTGTACCGGCCACTACGCATGGTATTCCGACCGGGCGGCCACAGAACTGCAAAAAAGGGCAGCACAAAATCTTTTCAACCTGTTAACCGGGAAAAAAACAGCGGACTGCCTGAATCCGGAAATTCAATAACCTGCGAACAAAACCA
>CAYRBS010000218.1:0-4672 GCA_964422335.1 uncultured Mariniphaga sp.
GTTGAGGACAACACCCCTCCCGCCATCGACTGCAACGATATGGTTATTTACCTGCGTTCCGACGGAACTTACACCCTGTCGCAAAGTAATATGAACACCATTGCCGGGGATATTACCGACAATTGCAGCAGCAGTGAGAATATCGAGGTTTCCGTTTCACCGCGCACCTTCTCGTGTGAGGATGTAGGTGAAAGGGTAGCGGTAACCGTTACTGCCACCGATGAGTGTGGAAACTCTTCCACCTGCGAGGCAGCTGTCAGGGTGATTGACAACAGTACCCCCACAATAACCTGTCCGGATGACCTGGAAGTTATTGCTGAGCCCGGAGAATGCGAAGCCAGTGTAACAGTTCCAGAGCCTCCGGAAATGGACGACAACTGCAGTTTCACTTACTCAAACGACTTTAACGGTGAAACCGATGCAAGCGGCGTTTACCCCGTTGGCGAAACCGTGGTTACCTGGACCATCACCGATGCAACAGGAAATTCAGAAACCTGTGAAATGACCGTTACCGTATTATCGCCACCCCTTGCCGTGAACGACAATGCCTCGTTGCCGGAAGGAGAACCGGTTGATATCGACATTCTGGCCAATGATACGGATTGCAACGACAGCCTGGAACCGGGTTCGGTCACCATCGTGAATGAACCGGAAAACGGTGAAGTAACTGTTGATTCAGAAACCGGTGCTGCCACTTACACCCCCGACGAGGGATATCACGGCGCCGATGAATTTACCTACTCCGTTTGCAATACCGGTGAACTTTGTGACACAGCGGTTGTCAGCATTAATGTTGACGAGGTGAATAAAGCGCCGGTTGCCAAAAACGACATCAATATTACCTATGTCAACACAACAGTGGATGGCTGGGTACTGACCAACGACACAGACCCGGATGGGGATGAACTTTCAGCAAACAGTACGCTGATTAGCGAACCCGCGTACGGAACAGTTATTCTGGATACAGACGGTTTCTATACCTATGAGCCGGATGACGGATATACCGGGAAAGACAATTTCAGTTACGAGGTATGCGACGGGTCCGGATTATGCGACACAGCTGAAGTAGTGATATCGGTTGTCCCGGAATGGGAAGAAGATGTGAACCGTCCGCCGGTAGCTGTTGAAGACAATTATACCGGAAAAACGGACTTCACGGTTTACGGAAACTTGTTAAGCAACGACTACGACCCGGACGAAGACAACATCTCCATTACCACCACCCCTGTTTCAGGGCCTTCCACCGGAGGGTTGACCATTGACAGCGATGGGTCCTTCATTTTCGCTCCCGACCAGGGATTCACCGGCAAGGTAACTTTCCGGTACGAAATCTGTGACGATGGCGATCCCACCCTGTGTGATGTGGCTACCGTAACCATCGACATCCGGAATGTGGATGCTGAAACAAATACAACGGTGGCCGTGGACGATGCCTACTTTACCATTGAAGACAACGACATCCTTGGAGATGTGTCTGCAAACGACTATGACCCGGAAGAGGACAGCCAGGTGAACTTCAACCTGATTGCCGGTCCAACCGACGGTACCATGGCATTATTCCCTGACGGAACATTTGAATTTATCCCGCCGGAAGGCTTTACCGGACAGGAACAGTTTATCTACGAGGTATGCGACGACGGCGATCCGGAAGCCTGCGATATGGCAACAGCCTACCTCACAGTGGAAGCAGCTCCTGCTGATACTACAGGTGGCGACGATGATGAACAGGAAGTTTGCGAATTGTTTATACCCGATGGATTCTCGCCCAACAATGACGGCAACAACGACTACTTCATGGTATATTGCATGGAAGATTATCCAAATGCAAAAATTGAAGTCTATAACCGTTGGGGCAACAGGGTTTTCGAGAAAGAAGATTTTGGGAACGAAGACCGCTGGGGCTCTACAGATGCCTGGTGGGACGGACGTTCTACCAATAGTCTTACCATAGGCAGAGACAAACTGCCCCCGGGTACTTATTTCTATATCCTGGATTTAAATGATGGAAGCGATCCGATTACCGGCTCAGTTTTCCTTAACAGGTAATTAATGTTTAATCTGAAAAAAATGAAAACGATGAAATTCAAATTAAATATCAAAAAAGGGTTAGGGATTCTGATTTTTGTGATCGTAGCCAACGTTTCCTTTTCACAACAGGATCCGATGTACACACAGTACATTTTCAATACACAAACCATTAACCCTGCATATGCGGGTACATGGGAGTCTTTAGGTTTTATTGCGCTTGCCCGCCAGCAATGGGCAGGCTGGGATGGCGCACCGCAAACCTATACCTTCTCGATGCAGGCACCCATGCGGAACGAACGGGTTGCGCTGGGTCTGAACGTGATAAGTGATAAAGTGGGCCGTGAAAAACGCTTCGGTTTGTTCGGCGACTACTCGTACCGGGTGCAGGTGAGCGAACAAACCGACCTGCGCATGGGGATAAAAGGTGGTTTTACAAGTTATTCACATAACCTGGAGAACTACGATCTTTATCCGGGTGTGAACGACCCCATGTTTCAGGGGGAGTTTGATCGTAAGTTTATGCCTAACTTCGGGATTGGTTTGTTCTTGTCGAATGAAAGATATTATGTAGGTTTTTCAGTTCCCAAACTTATCCATAATGATTTCGACACCAACATCAACAATTATTCAGTACAAGCCGAAATGCGCCATTATTTCCTCGAAGGCGGACTGGTATTCGACCTGGGGGAGAGTGTCAAGTTCAAACCCACGTTCCTTACCAAAACGGCATGGGGCACACCGCTTGCAGCTGACCTGACAGCCAATTTCCTTTTAAAAGAAAAACTCTGGCTGGGGGCAAGCGTCCGCACAAATGAATCTTACGGAATAATAGCCCAGTGGATATTCGACAATAAACTGAGGATAGGTTATTCATTCGATTTTACTACCAACAACTTACAGAACTATCACAACGGTTCTCACGAAGTTATGATTTCGTACGAAATGAAGTTCCTGAAGGAGTTGGTAACTTCGCCAAGATATTTTTAAGCGATAACTTTTTCATACTAAAGCCCAAAGTCCAGCTTATTTTGCGGGTCTTTGGGCTTTTCCTTTTTCCAGGAGGCAACCATTTCGTCGATCTCGGGCAGGCACCTGCCACAAGTTGTACCGGCGCCGGAAAGTTGCTGAATTTCGCGGGTTGAACCGGCCCCTTTTTCCAACAAGGAAAGGATTTCCCTTTCTTCAACCAGGCTGCAAATACACACCAGTTTCCTGCCCATTACTTCCCGGTTTCAATAATGGTTACCACAATATTCCGCTCACTGCGGGGTCCGTCAAATTCACACAAAAAAATATTCTGCCAGGTTGACAATCCCATTTTTCCGCCGATAAGCGGAATGGTTTCACCCGGCCCAACAATACCGGCTTTTAAATGCGAATCGCCGTTATTGTCCTGGGCATCGTGCTCCCATATTCCGGCAGGAACCAATTTTTTGAACAGACTGATCACATCGTTCTGCACCGAATCGTCCCAGTTTTCCTGGATCATTATTCCGGCTGTGGCCCCCTGAACGTAAACATTCACCAGGCCGGTTTCAATGCCGGCTTTGCTTACTACGTTCGCTACTTCTTTTGTAATATCAACCAGTATATTGTGCCGGGGTGTGGATACTTTTACGGTTTGTTGCATTATTCTTTCAATTTATTTTCAGCAAATACTTTTATTTTCCGGTATATTTCTATCACCAAGTTATTTTTCGGCAATGAGTTAAATATTTTTTCAAGAAACCGATTTTGGAAAATCAGTTCGTACGAAGGTTTAAAATGGATGTCGTAAACCCACGAAAGTTGCATAATTTTTACGTCCGTTTCATTTTTTACTTCATTTTTTGAAACCAGTTTTCCGTCAAGTACCTCCTTAGCCACGCCAGGCGAAACCTGGTCGGAAGAAGGCAACTCCCAGGTAAGGGTGTGATTGGGCGGCTGGTTTTTCCGGGTATAGTAATCGGTTAAAACTTTCAATATGTCGAGCTTGTCGGCATCGCGTAATAACTGTACATGCAACAACTCCCGGTCTGCCAGATTCACGGGAACTTCAAATTTGTTGTGGTGTTTAACGGCAACGAAAATTATTTCCTGTAAATCATGTCCCAATTCGCTGAATACTTTTTGTTCTTTCAGAACCTGGACTCCCAAATCAGCATGGTCAATTGATTTTGCATCGTGAAAAGTATTGAACTCAAAAAGCTGTTTAAACCGTCCGATATCATGAAACAGGCCGGTTAGAAATGCCACCTTCCTGTCTTCCTTGTTCAGTTTCAAAAAATCAACCAGCCTTAAAGAATTTTGGGCAACACGCAGCGAATGTTCCTTTTTTATTTCAAAATTCCTGCTTTGCTCATCGGTTAAACCAGGAAAGGAGCTGATGTACGCCCGCAAAAAATCAATCGGGGATTTCATCCAATCTTCCATTTTATTCCATTCAGGTTAAAGGACAAAAGTAGAAATTGTTGTTATTTCGAAGCAGGCTTCGGGCCTGAATTTTATCAACAAAGAGAAATGACTTAACGAAAATCAATTCCGGATAGGATAACAAAGGATTTTTACTATTTTTGCCCCCGAAAAATACCAGGCCCCATAGTTCAATGGATAGAATATCAGATTCCGGTTCTGACGATCTGGGTTCGAATCCCGGTGGGGTCAC
>CAYRBS010000219.1:0-1556 GCA_964422335.1 uncultured Mariniphaga sp.
TTGTCGTGAACCATGTGTACATTTTCCGGCTCCATGTAAAAACTCTCCACAAATGCAAACGTTTTTTTATTGCCAACCAGCGTAATTTCAGGATATTTCTGAACGATGGCTTTCAACGCACCCGAATGATCGGGTTCCATGTGATTTATCACCAGGTAGTCGATTTTCCGATTGCCGATTATTTGTTCGATGCTGTCTAAGTACTCATCGATAAACGAACGTTCCACGGTATCGATCAGTGCAATTTTTTCATCTACAATCATGTATGAATTGTAAGAAATCCCGTGCGGAATGGGCCAGATGTTTTCAAACAGGTGGGTCCGCCGGTCGTTGTATCCCAAAAAATAAATGTCTTCTGACAGATTTACATATTGCATGGTTCCAGTTTTTAATATTCAGATGGCGAATTTAAAGAATTTGCGGGGAACGTAAAGGTAAAGAACAAACAGAAATACCAAAAGGTAAAAATGTTTTATCTTTGGGTGAAAATTAATGGTTAAAAATGACGAAAAAAGATATCATATTATCTAAAGTAAAAAAAAGAATCAAAAATGTGGATCCCAGGGCAAGGGTTATTTTATTTGGATCCAGGGCGAGGAATGATGCTAAAAAAAATTCTGACTGGGATTTTCTTATCCTGACTGAATCTAATCCTGACAGGGAATTCAGAAATAAAATTTATGACGAACTTTTTGAATCAGAACTCGAAACAGACGAAGTTTTAACCGGAATTATTCAAAATATTGAAAGTTGGAATGAATATTCGAAAACACCTATTTACCAGAATATTGTCAAGGATGGAATTGAAATATGAATATCAGTGAATTGATTAAATATCGGATTTCCAGAACCTGGGAAACTTATGAAGAAGCACTAATCCTTTCAAAAGAAAACCATTGGAATGCTGTTGCAAACCGGTTGTATTATGCATGTTTTTATATAGTAAGTGCGTTGTTGCTTTCTGAAGGTAAAAAATTTGATAGCCATAAGGGTGTAAAATCTGAATTTCATCGTTTTTTTGTCAAAGAAGGAAGTATTTCGAAACAATCGGGAAAAACTTTCAACCGACTGTTCAATCTGAGGCAAGAAGGAGATTATGTGGACTTTAAAAGATTGACAGAAGATGATATTTCCCCGTTTATTGAAGAAGCTAAAGACCTTATTACAGAAGTTGAATCATTGCTTAAAAACTGAATATGGCAATCGACAAAAAAAGCAAGCTCATGTTGTTTCCCCGCATCGGAAAATTTATCATCATATTTTTCGCCATCGCTTTTATTGTGGCCGGTTTGCGCGGATACCAGCTTTATATGTACGTTTTTAATGAAAACGTAAAAACCGAAAAAGCATTTATCATACCGGAAGGGGCCACTTTCAGCCAGGTACTCGACACGCTGGAAACCAACGATATTTTGCTCAATTACAAAGCTTTCCGCTGGGTATCGAAAAAGAAAAACTACCGCGATTCTGTAAAACCGGGACGTTACTTCCTCCAAAAAGATATGAACACCAACCAAATCGTGAACAAACTGCGGGCAGGCGACCAGGACCCGGTT
>CAYRBS010000219.1:1656-2949 GCA_964422335.1 uncultured Mariniphaga sp.
ATCGAAGCAGTGTTGGATTACGAAGAACATGACTTTTTGTATATGGTAGCCCGCGAAGATTTTTCCGGTTACCATCATTTTTCCAAAACCCTTGCCGAACATAACCGACACGCTGAAAAGTACCGTGCCGCGCTGAATGAACGGAAGATTTGGAAATAGTCAGATACAATTCACTTCCCGTTCGAGCTGAATCCCGAATTTTTCAAAAACAGCCTGCCTTATTTTTCCGGAAAATTCAAAAATCTCTTTACCAGTGGCATTTCCGTAGTTTACCAGTACCAGCGCCTGTTTCTCATGAATCCCTACATCGCCTTCGCGGTAGCCTTTCCAGCCTGTTTTTTCAATGAGCCAACCCGCAGCCAGTTTCACTTCTTTATCGTTCACCGGATAAACCGGAATGTCGGGATAATTTTCACGGATTTTTTCGGCAAACCGGACCGTCACCACCGGGTTTTTAAAAAAGCTGCCTGCATTCCCCAGTTCGGCCACATCGGGTAGTTTCGATGAACGTATTTCAATTACTGCCTGCCGGATGTTCTGCAAATTCACCTCCCCCAGCGCTTTTACCTTTTCTTCTACCTGCCCGTAACCGAGATTGAATTCAGGAAATTTATCCAGCTTGAAAACAACTGACGTGATGATAAACCGGTTTTTCAATTCCCGTTTAAACAAACTGTTGCGGTAAGCAAATTCGCAGTCGGCAGCTGCGAACTCTACTGGCTTTTTCTGCTGAAGGTCGAACCCTTTTACCCGCTCAATCACATTACTCACCTCCTGCCCGTATGCGCCGATATTCTGCACCGGAGCAGCGCCCACCAATCCAGGAATCAGTGAGAGATTTTCAATTCCCCCTACTCCGAAATCCACACTGTATTTTACAAAATCGTCCCAGTTTACGCCGGCGCCCACTTCAAACCAGATATGTTGCCGGTCTTCGTTCACCTTAAAAATCCCCGGAATATTTGGATGCAGCACCAACCCTTCAAAATCGTTTTGAAATAACACATTGCTGCCACCGCCCAGCACGAATAATGGCAGGTTTTTCCAGGTTTCGTTCGACCGGACAAATGTTTGCAAATCATCCAGCTCGGTAAATTCAAAAAAATAACGGGCGGAAGCTTCCACCCCAAACGTATTGTGCGGTTTTAAAGCGTAGTTTTCAGAAAAACGGATCATGCAAAAAATTTTTGGCAAAGATAAGGGAATAAGTTTACAGGCATAAAACTTACCTTTGCCCCTCATGAATAAATTCGATGTAATAGTTGTTGGCGCCGGCCCGTCGGGATTGCTGGC
>CAYRBS010000219.1:3049-4644 GCA_964422335.1 uncultured Mariniphaga sp.
TGCAGGGAGTTCAGGCAAACGGTGAAATTTTTTCGGCCCCCAAAGTGATACTGGCAACGGGAGGTAAATCGTATCCGGCAACAGGTTCCACCGGCGATGGATACGAACTGGCAAAAAGTGTGGGGCACTCTGTTGAAAAACCTGTTCCGGCCTTGGTGCCACTGGAAACGAAGGGAGATTTGGCGCAAAAGTTACAGGGATTAAACCTCAAAAATGTAAAAGCCATTGTTTGGGTGAACGGCAAAAAGGCAGGTGAAGCTTTTGGCGAAATGCTTTTTACACACTTTGGGTTGTCTGGCCCCATCATACTGACATTAAGCAGAATAGCGGTTTCAGCTCTGCAAAATAACGACAAAGTGGAAATCACGGTCGATTTAAAACCTGCGCTCGATGAACAAAAATTAGACAACCGGCTTCTCCGCGATTTAAATGAACACGGCAAAAAACAGCTGGCCAATATATTCCGTAACTGGCTTCCGGCATCCATGATCCCGGTATTTATAGAAGTACTGAAACTCGACCCCGAAAAAGCGTGTCACCAGGTTTCTTCCAAAGAACGGAAACAGATCAGGTACCTGCTGAAAAATTTACGTTTCGAAGTGACAAAACACCGCTCTTTTAAAGAAGCAATTATTACAGCAGGCGGCGTTCACATCAACGAAATAGCCCCCAAAACCATGGAATCGCGCCTGGTGAAAGGTCTCTTCTTCGCCGGGGAACTCATTAACCTCGATGCGGAAACAGGCGGCTATAATTTACAGATTGCCTGGTCCACCGGCTGGCTGGCCGGGAATGCAGGTGCGTTGAAATAATTTCACAAAAAAAACAGCAATTCAATACCGGGAAATCCGAGATAACGTAGCTATGGAAGTTGAAAGAATAAATACTTTCCCGAAGGCAGAAAAATGCCATTACCTGACCACACCGTCCAGAAGTTTTGTGATGCGCCTGTGTTTCATTTTTCCGGAATAAATCAGCAGTGAATATTTCAGCACAAGGGGTTCGGTGGTAGAAACCGGGACCGCTTCCCTGCCCGGGAATGCTGCATTTTGCATACTGTTTTTATCCCTGAGAATCCAGGGTTGCGGGTAGTCGGGGTTACCGGGATGGTCGGCAATAACAATCCCTGCATTTTTTCCCTCGCTGCCCATACTTCCTGAAATGTTGATGTAGCCGGGAGACTGAACGGCGGTAACTTCCGGCTCAACCTTTCCGGAAGGCCCGGAAAAAGTCACATCTTCAGGTAAAATACAACGTACCGAAAACCCACTGTATCCTTTTTCGTCCTCAGAACCTCCAATGGATAGATTTTCTTCCAATGCCAGCAAGCTGATTTCAAAATCAATTCTCCGGGATTTTTTTTCTTTGGGATGAATGGTAATGACAGTATTCTCCTCTATATATGGAACTTTCCGACCTGCTTTTTCCCATTGCCCCGATTTCCATTCCACTGTGGTTTTCAACACCCCTGTTCCGTTATCTTTTGCCCAGAATTCCACTTCGGAAACATTCTGTTCAAAATCATTAATCGCCCACGGATCGCCGATTCTCTTTTCACCAATCCACACCTGGTGCCACGCCCAGAAAACGCCCCG
>CAYRBS010000220.1:0-3262 GCA_964422335.1 uncultured Mariniphaga sp.
CCTAATTCAGGTTCCTCCTTTTTTCCCGCCGGGTCATTTCAATGCCTCTTACCTCTTTGGGATGGGCCACGCTGTATTTCCGGGATGGAAGCAGCTGTCCGGTTTCTGATTCGCTGATTACAAACCGGGGAATAATAAACCGGAGATCAGAAGAATTCAGGCTGTGCTGAAAAATCAGCATGATCATTTCATCTGCCCGCGGGGTAACCTCACCCAACTGCTGACCGGCAAATACTTTCTCCCCGATTTTCAGTTTTTTGCCGTTGTCCGCCACATTGCGGTAACAAATCAGTGTGCCGTCGGGTTGCAGTAAAGTAACGGTGTTGGTCCAGGTGTGGTACCAGGATTGCGGATCGCCGGTTCGTTCTGCCCCCACAACCTCAACCACTATTCCGTTTCGACTGGCATAAACCGGTTGCCCCGGACTGGCTTTAAAACCGGTGGCATTCCATGATCCGGGCTCCTCTGTCCCCCAGAAACCATCCATGTTTTTTACATCAAAAACCGAAACTTCAGCATCGGGTGAAAACGGAATCAGGTAAGGGAAGTCGAGATCGGCCAGTGCCATTGGATTCGACCGGTAAGATTTAATTTGGTAATTGAACCGGGGAACACCCGCATCCAGGTCGCGTTCCAAAATAAAGAGCGTATTAAAACCCGGGTCCAAAAGTTGAATGTAAGGCAGGGGCTCGTTAAACGAAGTGTTTTCCAAATCGGCAAAATCCACTTTCAAAAAAAGCGGAGCGGGGGAATTGTTATGAGCCACAAACTCCACATCGCCCCCGCCGGTGTAATTGGTTTGCACCTCCACCAACTGTGCATTTATGCCGGAAGCCACAAACAACAATAAGATTAATGAAAACAACCTGTTCATGATTCTGATTTTAATAAAACAGTAAAAATCTTTCCCTGGGGAAACCTGCCTGTATTTTATTATTCTTCCAGAAAATACCGCAACTGATCGAGCATAATCGGCACATCATCGTTATCGATTCCCTGACGGAGTAAATGGGGCAGGTCTTCCTCAAAAACTTCCAGGAATTCAGGTTCTGAAAAGCCATTTTTTGAAATTGATTTTTTGTAATAATCAAGTGCGGCTTTTCGGTTTCCGAGGCTCCACTGCACATGCCCCATATTCATAAAATCGTGTTTGCTTGGCTCATCTTCAATCAGCTTCAGAAAATATTTTTCGGCCTGCTCTTTTTTACCCGTAATAAACGAACACCAGGCAATGGGACGCCACACTTTTTTATTACCGGGCGCAAGGTATTCCACTTTAAAATAGCATTTTAATGCTTCATCAAATTCATCCAGTTCCAACATACAATGCCCGATATTGAGCTGGTTATTCAGGCTTTCGGGGTCAATATTTTCTGCGGCCCGGTAATACTCCAGCGCCTTGGCAGGTTGTTTCAGGTTGCGGTAACAAAGGGCAATTTTTTTGAGGTTCCACAACCGGTTAATTTCATACAACTCGGCTTTCAGATAGCCATCCAGCGCTTTTTCAAAATTGCCTGTTTTTTGGTGGCAAAAGGCAATTTTCTGGTACAACTCGCCGCTTTTTTCTTTTTCAAGCAGAAAGCCAAAAATTTCAGCAGCCTCTTCAAACTGATTTTTGGCAAAATAATATTCCGCAATATTCCGCAATACTTTTGGGTCTTCTTTTAAAATATCACCCAGGGCAAGTTTATTATGAAAATCGAACCGCCAGCTGAAAATATCTTCAAACTCTTCTTTACGGGGGAATAATTTATAAAACCGGTACAAATCCTGGATGTACTGATTGGAAATAAACTCCGCTTTGCGCCCCGGCTGTGTCAGTTCCTCGTCTTTCTCCAGCTCTTTTAGCTGATCCATCTCGGCCTGAATTCCCTGTGTCATAAACTCGCGGTTCTCTTTTGGCAGGCTTTGAATGCTGAAACAGAATGAATATTTATCGGAATTGCACAAAATAGGCGCCCGGCTAATAGCTTCCATAAGATGCCGGATGGTTTCCTCGTTTACATTCAGGGCATTTGCAATTTCGGGGTTTTCAGGGAAAAACGGCATAAACCAGTTGCCTGTTTCGTTATAAAACGGGAATGATTTCAGCATGGCAAACGACCCCATAAACACATCGGCGCCTTCCATTTGAAGCTCCGAAAATTCTTCCATTTTGTCCATCAGACCCGGTGAATCTTTGAAAATTTCTTCCCAATCGGGATTTTTATCTTCCGAAAGCCCCTCCTCCATCAAACTGTCGAGGTTGATTTTGTCTTTCAGGTTGGGGCTGATTTTTATCATTTCGGGAAGAATTTCGTTGCGGATACGCTGTTGGAGCTTTTCCGTTTCTTTACTGCGAATGAACTGGACAATAATACGTTCAAGATTGCGCTTGAATTCCGGGTTTTCATTCAGAATTTTCAACCTGCCGGTAATGGCCGGATAAAATGGCATCCGGGTATCGTATTTATAAAAATTTATGAGAAGCCCGACCAATGCCCTTTGGTTTATTTCATCCTCTTCAGAATCGTAGGCATCAAAAAGCAGCGTAAATTTTTCCATATCGAAATACCGCTGCAGGCTCAATGTTAACGCTGTAATAATAAATGATTTGTAAGCCAAATGCATTACAGGGCTCATCAAAAATGTACGCAACGGTTCTGCTTCAGCAGGTGTCAGATTGTCGCGAAACCAGACATGATAAAACAAACTGAGTATTTTTTGCTGATGTTCTTTGGCAGCTTGCAGGGAAGCAGCTTCATCTTGCGGCTCCTCATCCTGCAGGTAAAAATCTTCCAGTTCCGACAAATAAGCACCCAGATCAGGAATAAACTTGTCCTTAAACACCCGTTTTTTTTCGTATTCCACCGAAGGTGAAAACCGCAACCGGATGGCCTCATTTACTTTGTCAGCCAGTTCGAAAACCGACACTATCAGCTTGCGGTAAACCTTCTGCCGCTCGGGATCGCGAATACCTTCCACCGTGTATTTCAGCATAAAGTGGTAGGTTTCTTCCAAATTCCGGTATTCATCGTTGTAAATCCCCAGGCCGTTTTCAGAAATGAGTTTTCCCAGCATGTCGAATGCCGGTTTCAGCCTTCGTGCAGCAAGGTTGCTGCATACCTCTGCATATTTTTTCCTGCGTTCCTGTTCTGTCATAATTATTTTCCCTTATTCAAAATTAGGTGAAAAAAAGAACCCATCAAAAAACAAACCAAGGAAAATAGTATGCGGAACTGGCAGAAAAGCTAAACTTTTCAATTTTATTTCAGGAATTCAA
>CAYRBS010000220.1:3362-4593 GCA_964422335.1 uncultured Mariniphaga sp.
GGAGAATCCCAGTGAATGCGGGCAACAAAAACGCTACCATCGGAACCATATTTTTCCACACCATGTGGCTGCATCCATTCGGACACAGTTACCCAGGTTTCGTTTTCACTTATATTGGTTACGCCAAAATTCCCCAGTCGTGCGCCGCGTTCAGGCACCAGAATTTGTTCCGTTTCCCTGATAACACAAAGTTTCTCCGGATCGACCTGCGCCATAAACAGCGGGGCCCGGTGCCGGAAAACATGGTCATTATTGGCACCCCTCCGGGTATAAACCAGGAACAGGCCTTCGCTGTGAGTAACCCAGTGCTGCTGGGTGTTGTAATTTCCGAGTTCTTCACCGTCCTCAAATTTCCAGGGAAAATATTGTTCAAAATGGAATCCGTCTTTGCTTCGGGCAACAAATCCTTTCTCATCATTCCGGATGGTCATAAAATATTCACCATTAAACCGGGTAACAGAAGGTTCATGCAGCCCTCTCGTATCATTGTCAATTTTTAATTCCGAACCATGTTCCAGGTAATTCAGTTGTTCTCCGTCGAACGAACACCGACAGACGGTAACGCGGGAATTTTTCCCCGGCGGACGAAACGAAATGGGCAGCAAGATGGTTCCGTCTTCCAGGTCGAAACGCTGGGCACAACCGGCACCGGAGTTAAAAAACTTTTCATCGTCGGGCATTTGCAGCTTTTTCCAGTCGCCCCAATTTCCGGTTTCGGAATTATACACCGAATACGAAGTATGCCGGGGCCGCGGGCTGGTGACTTTCCAGTCGGGTGTATAAACTACGGTATGACCTGTGCCGAGTAATTTTTTCGAAGCCCGGTGCCAGCCCGGCCAAAAATCGCTGACAGCCACCGGCCGTTCCACGCCATCGATAGTTTCAAACCGGGGTTTCAGTGTTTCCAGTTCCACCGGTTCGGTCCAGGCATTTCCCAAATCATTGGTTTCCAAACCGAACATTCCCCTGAATACATCGCTGCCGGCCAAATCGAGGCTGTTCATGGTCATTACCACACGCGGCGCGCCATTCTCCCCCATTTGCGGTACTATTCCCGCCCGTGGATGGCTCCAGCACTTTTCGCCATCGTATAATTTGGTGGCCACATCCAGACTCAGCTCAAAACCTGCATTCTTACTGAAGTTCAGACAGGATGGAAGAAACAGAAAAGAAAATCCACCTGCCAGCGAAGATTTGATAAAGGTTCGTCTCTTTATTTCCATTGAATTTT
>CAYRBS010000221.1:0-4581 GCA_964422335.1 uncultured Mariniphaga sp.
CATCGGCTTCGGCCAGCAGCACATTCATGTGTCCCGGCATACGTCCGGCAACAGGGTGGATGGCATATTTTACTTCCACACCTTTGCCTTCGAGCAGTTCATCCAGTTCGTTTGCAATATGCTGTGCTTGTGCAACAGCCAGCCCGTAACCCGGAACGATAACCACCCGCTGGGAATAGCTCAGAAGCACGGATGCATCGCTCAACGTAATTTCTTTAATGGTACCCTGTTCGCTGCTGGCAGCTGCACCGCCACCGCCAAAGGCGCCCACAATTACATTAATGAGCGAACGGTTCATCGCTTTACACATGAGTAATGTAAGGATCATGCCCGCCGAACCAACAAGAATACCCCCCAGGATCATTGCCTGGTTGTTGTATATAAAACCTGCCATGGCCGCTGCAATCCCGGTAAACGAGTTCAGCAGTGAAATAACCACCGGCATGTCGGCGCCCCCAATGGGCATTACAAACATAACCCCGTAAATCAGCGAGAGGGCCATCAGGGAATAGATAGCCCAAACCATTTCGGACGGTGGGTTAGGGGTGACTACGATGTAAACTCCAAACCCAAGGGTGGCAATCATCAACACCAGGTTAATATAAGTCATGAACGGTTTCATGATGTCGCCCACTTTTCCGTCGAGTTTTCCGTAGGCAATCATACTTCCACTGAATGCAATCGAGCCAATGATGAGGCCGAGCACTGTAACCACAATGGAGCCCACGTCGCCGGCAACGGCATTGGGATATTCAAGCAGGGCAACCAGCGCCGACGCGGCACCACCGGTAGCATTATAAACCGATACCAGCTGCGGCATGGCCGTCATTTTTACTTTGCGTGCAATGGTCCAGCCAATGGCAGCGCCTACCCCAATGGCAGCGAGAATTATCCAGATATTTGTTAAAGAAATGCCTTTTCCGTCTCCGTCTTTATGGAGGATTAATGTGGTGAACATGGCCAGCGCCATTCCTCCAAAAGCCCACAGGTTTCCCCGGCGGGCTGTTTCGGGGTGCGAAAGCATTTTTAATCCTACCACAAACAAAAGGGCGGCAACCAGGTAGCTTAGCTCCAGTAAGCTGTCGCCTATCGTAAATTCAGTTCCGTTTATTTTTCCTAATACATTATCCATTGTTTCCTACTTTTTTTTCTTTTTAAACATTTCAAGCATCCTGTCGGTAACGGCAAAACCACCCACCACGTTAAGTGTTCCGAACATGAGGGCCAGTATGCCCAGCACCAGTTCGAGCGAAAACGAAGAAAGATCGGCATGGCCTACCAGGATGATACCTCCGATGATGATAACGCCGCTGATGGCATTGGCGCCCGACATGAGCGGGGTGTGCAGCACCGCGGGTACATTGGAAATCACTTCAATACCCAGGAAAATGGATAATGCGATGATAAAGATGGCTTCTTTGTATTCAAAAAAATACTGTAATACTTGTTCCATATCTGGTATATTTATTTGTTTTCAATTATTGATTTTACCCGTTCATTGTACACCTCGCCTTTATGGGTAATGCAGGTCCCTTTTACAATGTCGTCTTCAAAATTAAGGTTCAGCTTGCCTTCTTCGCCAATTATGAGTTTAAGGAAGTTGAATACATTTTTACCAAACATACGGCTGGCATCTACCGGTGTCTGTGCCGGGTAGTTCGACTGCCCAATGATTGTTTTCTGTTGATGAACAACGGTTTCATTGTTTTTGGTGAGTTCGCAGTTGCCCCCGCTTGATGCGGCCAGGTCTATAATTACAGAACCGGGCTTCATCTTCTCCACCGTTTCTTTTGATACCAGCAACGGGGCTTTTCTGCCCGGAATCTGCGCGGTGCAAATAATTGCGTCGGACTTGATTGCCTGGTTGTTGATGGCTTCCTGTTGTTTCTGCTTGTATTCCTCGGTTTGTTCAACCGCATAACCGCCGGCTTCCTTGTCTTCGGTGGCGCCTTCCACTTCTACGAATTTTCCCCCCAGGCTTTCCACTTCCTCTTTTACAGCAGAACGTACATCGAATACATATACCTGGGAACCTAACCTCCGGGCAGTGGCAACCGCCTGTAAACCTGCAACTCCAGCTCCCAGTATCAGCACGTTGGCCGGACGGATGGTGCCTGCTGCGGTCATAAACATTGGGAAAAATGTTGGTAAACGTAATGCAGCCTCCAGCGTTGCCTTATATCCGGCAACCGTTGCCATCGACGACAGGATGTCCATCGACTGCGCGCGGGAAGTGCGTGGAATTGAATCGAGGCTGAATGTTGTAAAACCTTTTTCGAGGAAAGTTTTTACGAGATCTGTCTCCCCCAGGGGATTGAATGCGCTGATCCAAACCTGGGTGCTTTTCAGATTTTTTACATCTTCTTCGGAAGGTGGCTGAATTTGCAACAACACTTCCGCCTTTTCAAAAATTTCGTTGCGTGAAACCACTGTTGCTCCTGCTTCTTTGTATGCTGAGTCAGGTACAAATGTTTTTTCACCGGCTGATTTTTCTACCAGAACCTCTGCTTTCAATTCAACCAGGCTCTTTGCAATCTCCGGTAATAAAGCTACACGCGTTTCATCGCCATGTTCTTTTAATAAACCAAGAATCATATATAATTTGATTTAGATGAATTATGGGCGCAAAGCTAATAAATAATCTTTACCGTTAACGTTAACGGAATATATTATTTAACATGTTTTTTTGATTGTATTAATGGGCAGATGTCCGTAAAATCTGACATTCTTCTTTTCGTTTTTTCAGTATTCTGTTTTAAACCGGAAATAAGCATACTGAATCTCATCCAGTTGCTGGATGGATTTTGATAGTTGAAGCAATGCAGCTCAGGGTTTTTGCTTTTGGATGGTTTCCAGGTAAAGTTCCTCCACTTTTTTTCTTGCCCAGGGTGTGCGCCGCAGAAATTTCAGGCTCGATTGAATGCTCGGGTCTTTCCGGAAAGAATTAATCCGGATTCTTGTACCCAGCTCTTCCCAGCCGTAATAGCTTAATAAATAAACCATGATAGCTTCTAAGGTTTTCCCGTGGAGTGGATTATTTGGTTGCATAAATAACGATTGAAAAATGGTAAAAAACACAAGATGTAAGTGGCTAAACAAAAAGCCCTTCGGCAGCAATTATCTGAATTTAAAGTGCTTTCATGAGTGCTGGTAATTATATTTTTAACCCGTTTAGTAATTCGATGTAACGCTCTATTCCCGCCTTTATTTCACTTTTCAGGATATATTCATCGGCGGTATGGGAGCGGGCTGAATCGCCGGGGCCCATTTTTACAGAAGGAAGAGGAATTATGGCCTGGTCGGAAGTGGTAGGCGAACCGTATATTTTTATTCCCAGTGCCTTTGCTTTTTGTGCAAACGGGTGGTCAATACTTACACCGGATGAATTCAACCTGAAGGAACGCGGTTTAACCTCCGATTCAATCAGTTCGTTAATCATTTTATACGCTTCTTTGTTTGGGTAGTGTTCGTTGGTGCGCACATCTACCACAAAATGGCAAACACCGGGGATAACGTTGTGTTGGGTGCCGGCTTCTATTTGGGTAACAGTTACTTTTACCGCCCCCAGCACAGGAGAGGTTTTCTCGAATGAGAATTCGCGTAATTTTTGAATGTCGTCCATTGCTTTGTATAAGGCGTTTTCCCCTTCGTCACGTGCGGCATGGCCTGATTTTCCGTGAGCAAAACAATCGAGTACAAGCAACCCCTTTTCGGCAATGGCCAGCTCCATCCGGGTTGGTTCGCCAACAATAACAAATTCAACCGGCTGGATTTCGGGCAATACAATTTCGAGTCCGTGCCGTCCCGAAATTTCCTCCTCGGCTGTAGCAGCAAATGCCAGGTTGTAGGGTAAATCTTTTTGATTGTAAAAATGGATAAAAACGGCAAGCAGGGCCACCAGGGGGCCTCCCGCATCGTTACTCCCGAGTCCGTATAACTTATCACCCGATTCCACCGGTTCAAAAGGATTGAGGGTATATCCTTTTGCGGGCTGAACCGTGTCAACATGTGAATTCAGCAGGATGGTCCGTTTTTTTTTCGAAAAATGCTTGTTGAATGCCCAGGTGTTATTCTTTTTGGTAAGAAAAGAAATTCCTTCACTTTCTAAAAACCGGCGGACAATTTCGGCGGCAGCAGCTTCCTCTTTGCTATATGAAGGGGTTGAAATAAGTGATTTTAACAACCCGAAATATTTTTCCATAGTATGGTTATTTCTGAAAATGCAAAAGTGGCAATTTTTTTTGTTTTTATTCAACCGCTATTTCCCGTATATTTGTTTTCATATATCTATTGTATGATTGAAGAAGTATTTTCAGAGGATCAGAAGAAGATTGCACGGATTGCAAAAGCACTGGGCCATCCGGTCAGGGTGTATATTATCGAACTTCTTTCCAGCCAGTCGTGCTGTTACAGCGGGGACCTTTCTGAAGATTTACCCATTGCCAAATCTACTTTATCTCAACATCTGAAAGAATTGAAGGCAGCCGGCCTCATTCAGGGTGAAATTGAAGCCCCCAAAATTAAATATTGTATTAACCGCCCAAACTGGGAGCTTGCCCAAAAACTTTTCAAAGGGATGTT
>CAYRBS010000222.1:0-4578 GCA_964422335.1 uncultured Mariniphaga sp.
ATATTTTTGTCCAGCGCTTTTACGCGATCAGTATCGATGCGGCCGGGGATGAGGTTGTTTACCCGGATGTTTTCTTTTGCCAGTTCGTTGGCCAAACTTTTTACCAGGCTGGTTACCCCCGAGCGGAAAACGTTGGAAAGCAGCAGCCCGTTAACCGGTTCTTTTACCGAAACAGATGTAATGGTCAGTACAGATCCTCCTCCACCTGTTCGCATATGAGGCAATGCCCCGCGAATGAGCCGTACCGCACTCATCAGTGTGAGGTTGAATGCAGCTTGCCAGTCTTCATCTGAGAAATCGTCGAAATTTCCGGGAGGTGGCCCGCCTGCATTTACTACCAGCCCGTCGATGCGTTCAAAAACCCGGGCCACATTTTTTATCCAGTTCCTGATGGATGATGCATCGGATGCATCAAAAACCGAAGTGTGAACCGTTGAACCGGTTTCTTCGCGCAATGCTTTTGCGGCGTTTTCAACTTCTTTTGCCGTCCGGCTGGCAATACAAACAGCAGCCCCGTTTTTTGCCAGTTCGCGGGCAATTCCGTACCCCAATCCTTTGCTGGAGGCTGCAACCATAAATACTTTGCCTTCAATATTTAAATCCATCTTATTATTTTTTGTTTAAAGGGACATAAAAACTAAATGTGCTGCCTTCACCCTCGGTGCTTGAAAACCATAAACTTCCGCCATTGATTTCCGCCAGGTCTTTGCTCAGCATCAGCCCAATACCTGAGCCCTTTTCCTGATGCGTCCCCTCGGAATGGTAATTCCCGCTTAATATAGATGATTGGGCTTCCCGGGGAATACCGACCCCGTTATCGCTTACCGAAATGACTGCCTGGTTGTTCCTGGTTTGGGTTTTAACGATAATTTTTCCATTATCGCGGCTAAATTTTATGGCATTGTTTAATAAATTCCGGATGACTGTGTCGAGCAAAATTTTATCGGCCCAAACGGAAATATCGTGTTCCGGGGTAAATTCGATGGTAACGGCTTTTTTCTGCGAAAAATGTGAAAACAGTGAAATGGATTCCTGGATGGTTTTATTGAGGGAAAGGGTTTCCGGCGATGTTTCAAGTTTTCCCAGGTTCGATTTTGCCCACACCAGCAAGTTTTCAAGCATGTTAAATGAAGCAGCAATTACAGGCTTGTATTTGTTCAGTATGTCCCGGTAATCCAATCCGTGGTCTTCTTCCACTAAAATATCCACCATGCTGTTTAACGTACCCACCGGACTGCGTAAATCATGCGCAACAATTGAAAATATTTTATCTTTTGCATGGTTGGCTTTCCGGAGTTCTTTTTGCTTTTTGGACAATTTAAAAGCAAACAGGGAGGTCGCAATCAACATGGAAATGATTAAAAAAACAGCCGCGTACTGGTAATAAATGGTTTTTTGTTTTAACAGGTTTTCGTTTTTCAATTGGGAGTTTTCCAATTCTTTTAGCTGATTTTCGTAAGCTAAATCAATAATATTGTACTGTACCGCAATTTTTTCGTTGTAAATTTCGTCTTTCACATCAGCCCCTTTTTTAAACATTTCAAGTGAAAGAGTGAGGTCCCCCATATTTTCATATATGTCCGAAAGCTGTTCGTACAAGGTGTGGGTAAGGTCTTTATACTGTCCTTTTTCAGCAATATCGAGGCTAATCAGCGAGTTTTTCAATGCCTGGTCGTAATGGTTTTGGGAAAGGTCGTTTTGAGCCAGGTGATAAAAAGCGGTGGCTTCCCGGTGTTTGTTCCCCGATTCCTGGCTGGTTTCGATGGCATCGAGCAGGGAAGTTTCTGCTTGTTGATAATCGGCATTTTGGTTGTAACATTGTCCGATTCGTATTTTACTGAGGCAAACCCCGTTAATGTCATCTATTTCAGCATATCCGTCTTTGGCTTTGTTCAACAATTCCAGTGCTGTTTCCGTATCACCTTTTCTCAGGTAATAGGTTCCCAGGTTTAAATAGGTGTAAGCAACTCCCAGCGGATTATCTGATTCGGGCAACAATGCTTCGGCGCGTTTAAAATAGTCGAACGCGGTTTCTTCCTCGTCCCAGTCGTGGTAAACCAGGCCAATATTATTGAGTAGCAGGACGTTTTGCCCAATGTTTTCACCCGTCTTTTCATTAAGGGTAAGGGCTTCAAAAAAGAATTCCAGCGCTTTCTCATAGCTGGCCAGTCCCCATAAAATAGCTCCTTTTGTATTGTAAGAAGTTGAAAGGTAGCGGGTTTCGTTTAGTTCTTCGTATAAGCCAATGGCTCGTTGAATGTGATCCAACCCTTCAATATACATACCTTTACGCCAGTAGCCCAATGCCAGCATTCTTTCTGTATGGGCGATATCTGCCTGGTGAGTTTGGAGATCAAAAATTTCGAATGCCTTGTGAAGGTAGGAGAGGGAACTGTCAGTTTTTCCCGTGCGGTAAAAGGAGACTCCCTGTTCATAATAACTCTGACCCAGTTTCGGGCTGTCTTCCTGGCTCAGAAAAAAACGGGTTGCAGGTTTAAGCGCCTCCAGTGCATTGGAATACTCCTCTTTGGCGTTCAGCGCCTTTCCCTTTAAAAGCAGCGCCCGGGCAACTCCCGTTTCGTAACCGATGGATGAAGCAATTTGATACGATTGCTCAGCAAGCAATACTGCGGAATCGGAAGCTCCGTCAAGCATTCCTTCCCCTTTTTCAATAAGCCGGTTAACCTGGGTTTGATTTTCTTTCTCTTTTTTCCCCTCAAAAGCGTTTGCCTGCAGGTTAACTGAAATCAGTATAACAAGTAAAAAGATAATTTTCATGTAAAAGTTTAACCTTGTAAAATTAATCCAATTTGTTGATCAAAAAAATTCTTTTGGTTTAAAGGATTGAAGGAGCATTATTGTTCGGAATATAATGTAAATTAATTGTTTTATCCTTTTCGCCGGAATCTCACCGGGCACCTTTAAACTTTTCTCAGTTTCCATTTTCCTTTTTTGAAAAGAATAAATGCCACAATAGTTAGCAGGCTTTCGGAAGTAACAATAGCAATGCTTGCACCGGTAAGTCCCATCTGCCAGACAATGGCCAGGAGGTATGCGAGCGGAATTTCAACCAGCCAAAAACAGAACAGGTTTATTTTGGTGGGGGTATAGGTATCGCCGCTGCCGTTAAAACCTTGCACAAGTACCATTCCCAGGGCATAAAAAATAAAGCCGAAACTGATAATTCGTAAAGCCAGGATTCCGTTTTCAATCACCGGTATTTCGCTGATGAACAGTCGCATAAAAAAATGAGGGAAAAGCACCAGCAGTAACCCAATTGTTCCCATAAAGGCCATGTTTACATAACCGGTAATCCATACCGATTTTTCCGCTCTGTCGGGATGGTTGGCCCCCAGGTTTTGCCCCACCAGCGTAGCCGCAGCGTTACTGAGCCCCCAGGCTGGCAACAGGGTAAAAAGGATAATACGGATGGCAATGGTATATCCTGCCAAAGCTTCCGGCCCGCTAACGGCAATAATCCGCACCAAAAAAATCCAGCTCGAAGTGGCCACGAGGTTTTGCAAAATGCCGCCTCCCGATATTTTTACCAGTTCCAGCATTACATTCAGTTTTATCCTGATGCTGTGCCAGTAAAGCCGGATACGGTAATTTCCCCTGAAAAGCAGGTAAAACTGGTAGATTACCGCCAGTCCCCGGCCAATGGTTGTGGCAATGGCAGCCCCTGTCAGCCCCAGTTCAGGGAATGGCCCGAGCCCGAAAATTAGCAAGGGGTCGAGTACCAGGTTAATAATGTTGGCAAACCATACAACCCGCATGGAAATTGCCGCATCGCCCGAACTGCGGAAAACGGCGTTGATAATAAACAGCAACATTATTACTGCATTTCCTCCAAACATGATGGCCGGATACAATGCTCCTTCTTCGGCCATACTTTCGGTAGCGCCCATTAGAAGCAAAAATTCCCTCGCAAATAATATTCCCGGCAGGGCAATAATCAGCGAAACCAGCATTCCCATAAGTATTGCCTGGAAGGCCACCACGCCGGCTTCTTTTTTACGTTTTTCGCCGATGCGGCGCGCAACAAGGGCCGTTGTAGCCATACTCAGCCCCGCCCCGATGGCATAAACAATGGTCATTACTGATTCTGTGATTCCCACCGTAGCCACCGCACCCGAACCAAGCCGTGAAACGAAAAAAATATCCACCACAGCAAACACCGATTCCATGATCATTTCGAGTACCATGGGAACGGCTAAAATGAAAATGGCATGCCCCAGGCTGGCTTTGGTGAAATCACGTTCCGTACCGCCAATTGCCTCCTTCATATCTTTCCACAACGGTTTTAACCGTGAGGCACGGAAGCGGGAACGAGCCAAATTTTCTGTTTTGTTGCCTGACATTTTTTTTGAACATTGTTTACCATGAAAATTCAATAAACTGCAATTGGATGCCCGGAGTTTTTTCCACAGGTTAATGGGATGGTAAAAAGGCTATCTTATTATTATTGTTCGTTTCATCGCGGTGATGTTTGAATTTAACCGAACAAATATATGGAATATTCGCATCCGGAAAATTACCTGAGCGTATCAATTGTTCATTTTATGTGATGGATAATGG
>CAYRBS010000223.1:0-4547 GCA_964422335.1 uncultured Mariniphaga sp.
GGCTAAGAAAGTAATTTCCCCAGGTTATCGAACTTCACATTGTAATCATCCAGCGCGCGTTCAATTACTTCATAAGCTTCGGAAGAACGGTAAGTTGCTGCAATTTCGGTATTCTTTTCCTGGCCGGGCATGTCTTTGTAGGTTAAAAAATAGTGCTCCAGCCGTTGTATCACAACTTCGGGGACTTCTTCAATTTCTTTAAAATGCCCGTAAACCGTATCGTTCAGAAGAACGGCAATAATTTTATCATCGGCCTGGTTTCCGTCAATCATCCGGAACCCGCCAATGGGCCTGGCATTTACCAGCAGGTCGCCATGTGCCAGCGTTTTCTCGGTAAGTACGCATATGTCAACCGGGTCGCCATCCCCTTTAATATCGGTACGTCCTGTTTTTTCATTGCAAAATTCACCCACTTTTTCTCCGCAAAATGTTTGAGGAATAAATCCGTAAAGCGCCGGAATCACATTGGAGAATTTCTGGGGGCGGTCCACCCGCAGGTACCCGCTTTCTTTGTCAATTTCATATTTTACCGTGTCGGTAGAAACTACTTCGATAAAAGCAGTAACCTCGCGTGGGGCATTTTTACCAATAAAAACACCATGCCAGGGATGCGATTTATAACGGAGTCCCATCAACCGGCCAATGGGATCAGATAACTTGTCTGCCATGATTTCCATTAATAGGTTTGATAGTTCAACCCATTAACCCGGATTTGGTTCAATTGATAAATATTTTGAACGACTATTTATGTCAGTTTTGCTTCCATTCGGTTTCCTGCTTTGTCAACTGCAGCAACCAGGATTTCCGAACCTGATTTCTCCGTTTCAAATGTAAACGGTTTACTTTTCAGGATTTGCGGTGTGTGTTCCACTTTTCCGGCAAGTTCCCCGTCAATTAGCACTTCGTAATGGGAAATGGGATCGTCGCCCGCAAATGCAGTTTGCCATGAAAGCAGGTTTTTCCCTTCCTTCTCCGTTTTTTCCAGCATTCGTGGTCCTGCCAGCTCCTCTTTATCCATTTGGAAATAATTGGTTTTTCCGTTTTTGACACCGGCAGCCATTTGCTCAATTTTTTGCCTTTCGTCTTCAGTAAGGCCATCCGGTTCAATTTGTGCGGCATAAAAGTTTTGTACCAACTGGCAATTCATCGGGTCATCGTCAATTTGCCCGATGCCGATAATCAGGGTATGTACGCCCGGCGTTGTCAGTGAATATTCGATAAGCGGGCGGCTTGGCAGGCCTTGTTTTCCTACCTTGCGATACACGTCATCCGGAATGTTGGACCATCGGGGTTCTTTGTGGTACATAGCAGCGTCGGCAAAAGTTTTCATGCCAATAATTCCCATTCCTTTTGCTTCGGCAACGGGGATTACATTGTGTTGCATGTTAAACATCAACCGGTCGTTGGCATTAATGGCAATCAGCATCCCTTCCAAAAGATCCCACTCATCGCGCTGAATCATATCGATCATTGCCGGTGGATTGTTGTGCCCGGAGAACCCGATGTGCTTAATCAGTTTTTCCTCTTTCGGGTTCATGCCTGTCAGATTGGTTCCGTCGCGCAAATCGCGCAGGGCTACCAAGGCACCGAAATTTCCATCGGGATCGAGCGGTGTTTCCAACCCTTCGTAAAGTACGTCCACCTCATCGTTGCTTTCCAATGTATGAATCAGCACCATATCGAGGTAAGCCCCCTCGGGGTATCCGCCCTGGTTATCGCCAAAAAGCTGTGTGAGCGATCGTTTGACATCATCGACAGCACAGCGTACATTTTCATCGTTCGACGAGTTTCTTACATTGTCTTTTTCCGGCCAGCCCGGATTGCCCCAGCGCATGGCGGTTTTGCTGGTCAGCCATATAGATTCCCGCA
The DNA here is from genome assembly GCA_964422335.1 of uncultured Mariniphaga sp. Lineage (GTDB taxonomy): Bacteria > Bacteroidota > Bacteroidia > Bacteroidales > Prolixibacteraceae > CAYRBS01. The sequence goes on from CAYRBS010000223.1 coordinate 1,870, forward strand.
ATGCTTCGTTGTATCCGTTTTCTCCCGGAATAAGGTCCAGCTTTTTAAATGCTTTGTTGAAATTCAACTGGCTCCCGTCGTAAAGGTTGGATGTGTCGAAATAATTGATACCCAAATCGAACGCCTTCAAAATTATGGGTACCGGATCCACATCTTCGGGTGTCCATTGCAGCGATGCCTGCCCGCCCAGACCGAGGGAAGTAACCATAAAGTCGTGTTTACCGAACTTACGTTTCATCGGCTCCGGGACATTTTCCACATTGCAACCTCCCAGCGGCATCATTGATACGCCGGCTGTGGTAGCTGCTGATACTTTGATAAAGTTTCTCCGCGAAATTGAATATTTTTCTTTTGTTGCCATAGTGATAAGTTTTTCCATAAAGTTACAAAAATAATCTTACTTTTTTTTATGAAGGTTTTTGAACGAGCAATAAAACCGTGCGGGCAGCAGGCTGAAAACCAGTCTAATTAACAAATCCGGCTAATGCGTACACCAGGGCAGCCTGCCAGTTAATGGCAATTTCGTTGTGGCTGTACGACTCTTCCTCATCCACCCAATCGGTGGCAGAGTGGCCCCCGCCAACAATGTACCCCGGCCAGGGCGCTTCCACGTTATCAGCTCCTGAGCGCCGGTCGTGCGGATGCAGGGGTGGATTCAATCCAAGGCCGGTAATGTATGAACGGTTGTAGTAATTGTTCCCGAAAATATGGTTCACGGCATCCAGGGCGGTTTCAATGTAAACAGGGTTGGATTGAAGCCGGTTGGCTACCTGCAGGTTTACCACCTGGCGGGCCACCGTTCCGTTGCAACCCCAGTAATAACTTCCTGCAAGCGGACGGCCATACACATCGTCCGCGGCTTTTTTTGCCAGTGCATCTGCATTTTCGAGGATATTCTCCCGGATTGTTTTTGAAACGTCTGTGTTTTTTCCTTCTCTTTTCGATAATGCGTAGGTAAACATTCCCAGGTTGGAAACATCGCTCCAATCCCAGTTTTCGTCAATCCCGAAATCCATATCAGCAGCCCGTTTTTCAAAGTCGGCCAAACACTCAAGGTCGCCGGTGGTTTCCCACATTTCGGCAGCCGCCCACAAGCGATCGTCTTTGTCGCCGGTTTGGTAACCCCCGGTTTCAAAATCTCCCTGAACGAATTCTTTCTCCTGCGGATTTTCCTGTAAAAACCGGTAGCTTAGCCAGGCTGCATTCAGGCATTTTTGGGCATAATCGGGGTTATACGGTTTAAAATAACGGGCGGCCATGGCCATTATCGCCACAAAATCGGCAGTTGCCGCCGTGCTCCATTCAGTAAAATACCGTTTACCGTCATCCTCATGGGGCATAATGAATCCGGAAAAGTTGGTCCGGGTAAGTTTGTGTGACACCTTTCCCGAACCGTCGGGGTATTGCATTTTAAGCAGCCAGTCGGTTTCCCATTTTAGTTCCTGCAGGAAATCGGGGTAACCCGGTGCGGTTTCGGGAAGGTACAGGTCCATTTTTTCAAGTGATGGTTGAAAATGGTGCCAGGCATAGAACAGAACACCCATTGTTACCCCTGCATTTACCACGTATTTTCCGTAGTCTCCGGCATCGTGCCAGCCGCCGGTGCCATCACGCTGTGAACCGGGATTGCCAATGTAGTCTTCGTAGCCATCGTTTAGATGACAGGCTTCCTGCGAGAAAACATCGCCGTTAAATTTGCCACGTACCGAAGTGCCGCACCGCCACAAATAAAAAGCGCGCATGCTGGTTTGTGCCGCGAAATTGAACACGTCGTTTTTAATTTCAAATTCGGCAGATTTGCCCACCTCCGGCACTTCAATGTAATATGTTCCAGCATCTTTTACTTCTGAAAAATCGGCTGTCCAAACGTTTTGATCCACGTCTTCCTGGAAATGCGGGCCCTGGGTTTTCCCTGAAAAAACTACTTTCCCGCCCTCAGCTTCCACCACTTTAAAGGTTTTACATTTGTGGGGTATAGTGGCCGTTTTTTTGAATTCCGGCAAAAAGCCAATGGAGTTTAAATGTACCGGGTGGGTTTGGGATAATGCTGAAAATGAAATGACTATTACAATAATAAAAAACGGGATGGCTCTTCTCATCGCAGCTGATTTAGGTAAAAAGTGTTTTAAAGGGGTTGAAGATATAAATTTTTGTGGTTATGGCCGACCCTTGCAGGAACAACAATTCAGCATTTACTCAAACTCCACATAATGGTATGTGCCTCCAATGGATATTTTAAGCTGAACATTGTCGGAAGAGCTGATGTCCATGTTGGGCGTGAACGTAACTGTTATGGTTGCTCTTTTACTGCCGGAGGTTACATCTGTGAAAATATCCTGAATCAAATTGACAATTTCGTTCGTAGATAATTCATCGTCAGCGGCAAATTCGTTTGTGCCCTGTGGATCTGTGCTGCAGTCACCTAAATTTACACCCTGGCGTGCTCCTACCTCAATGGTAAAATCTTCCAATACAACTGCCACTGTGTCAGGTGATTCTATCTGATTCAATCCTGATATTTCAAGATGGCTGTTGGCCAGTTGCATTTCTGCATTTTTGAAATTTTTTGCAGGTTCAGTTCCGATAATGTCCGCCAATTTAAGCTCCGATAATTCAAGCTCCCCTTTTACTCCTTCTGAACCTCTTAGGTTATCGCTGTAAGTATAAGTTTTGGTTGT